>JBEPYP010000181.1:0-2723 GCA_041641355.1 Thermoproteota archaeon
GGAGTAGCCAGTAGCGGCTTTAGATCCAATTTTAAATATCTTAAAAGGAAACCTTTAGTACCTCTTTTGGTAGTTTATTATAAACCGCATAAAGTTTTAGATATAAAGTTTTCTAAAATAAAAGTCGATGGTTTAGATGCTACTGATAAATTGATCAAAATTTTCAGCAAAAAAAGAGCCGATTTGATTTTTTCTTCAGGCATAACCATAGCTGGTTTTAACATTTTAGATCTAGTTCATATATATGAGAAGCTCAGGATCCCTTCCATAATTCTGATAGATCATGAACCAAATTTGAATGAAATTAAAAAAGCATTATTAAAGCATTTCGATGATGCTGAGCAGAGAATCAAGATCATAGAGAAGCATCCAGCCTTTAAGAAATTGAATGATTTATACTTTGAATGTATAGGGATCGGGGAAAAGGAAGCCATTGAAATCGTCGAAGCCTTAAGAATATTTTCTAAGTATCCTGAACCTCTTAGATTGGCTCAATTAATAGCACGGGCTATATATGAATACAAGATTAGAAGAAGACCCTCCTAATGTTCATGTCTTTCAAGCCTATTAAATAACATGAATGGAAAGTATCTTCCGTGATGTCTATCCATGAAGAATTGGATATCAATAAACAACCTTTATATGAGGAATCGCAAATTATATCGAAATGTCCACATGCTAATAAGTCTGGTTTTTTCGTTATGACGAAAGGATCATAGCCTAAAGGGAGTAGTCCTTTCACTCTTATTGAAGGCAATAGATATCTCTTCTTCAATGTTTTGCTCAGCATTTCAATCATAGCATTCCTCAACAAATCCATGTTTTTCATTTCTTCTTGACTCAGCTTTTTCAAGACATCCATCAACGCAGGTTCGAAATAGTAACCATGAGTCATCAACACATTGAAATCAAAGATATTTACCAATGCAGGATCTTCTAGCAAAACCACGTTTTTCAATTTATAAAGAGGTTCTGCTATTTCTTGGTCAAAGCCTTGTAAGGGAATGGATTTAATTAGAGAATCTCTTTCGCCTGGTATTGCATATATCATTATATCTTCCCTTATTTTAGATAACAAATTGGCAAGTCCTTCATATTGAGCATACATATCGTCAACGATATCGTATTTATGCCTGCTCATAATGGAGAAGCCTTCGATCAAATCACCTGTAATTAAGAGCCATTTGATCTTTTTAGATATTTCTTCATACCCACTCTCTTTTCCATTTATAAAATCTATAAATTTTATAAAAGAATCTTCATCGAATTTTTCATTACCAAATCTTATATCTGATATGCATGCGATATAATAATCTTCTCTTTTTATATCTTCCCTTTTATATTCAAGATCTGGGAGATATATGTTTGATACTTTAATATAAGAACCTTTATCAGATTTAATTAATATGCCTTCTATTAATAATACGTCATCTTCATTTAAATCTGAAATCGTTTCTATCAACTCTTTTTTATAACCAGGCACTATTGCTCTGAAGAAGCCGAATTGATCTTCAAGTCCTAGTATCAGGGAACCAAATTTTCCTTTACTTATACTGGTCAACATTCCAGCTATTATCACGTTTGATTTTTCTTTTATTCTACTAAGAACTAGCGAATCGGCGTCTGCTCTCTTATTATGAATGAGTTCTATCACAGTCTTAAGCTTTGAAAATCTATCCATTAAAAGGCCACTATAGCCTGAAGCTATGCTCAATGGTTCCTTAATTTCTTTTTTATACACTTCTGTTTTAGATTCAACGAATGAAATTCTCTCTTTAGATAATTTTTTAATGATTTCTTCTATGCTTTCCTTCGTTATCAATTCATTCGAAGATTTCAATTCTTTTATTATCAAATCTATTTTGGAAGCAAAATGTTCGTTCTTAACCAATTGTTCCAGAAGCTCTAATGCATCTTTGGTTATGAATATCCTTTCTCTTTCTATGATTTTTTTAATCCTCTCCATTCAAGACTTCAAGAACTTTTATCCATGCTTCCGCTACGTTTTCTGGATCATATCCTCCACCTCCCAATGCTAAAATCCTCCCTCTGCATTTTTCATGGGCTAGTTTATGAAGTAGTTTACTGGCTTCTTCATGAGCTTTTTTAGAATAGTTTAGATGCGTTAAAGGGTCTCCGCTTAAACCATCTGCTCCACATTGAAAGATTATTAGATCGTATTCTGCTTTCTTAATGAAATCTTCAGAAGATTTCAAAGCTTTAAGGAATTCTTCATCGTTTGCATAAGGCTGTAGAGGGATGTTCAGTTTCTTACCATATCCTTCTCTTTTTCCTATTTCTACTTTAAATCCAGTACCTGGAAAGAGAAATCTTCCATCCTCATGGATATCTACAAAGTATAAATCTCCATCTTCTTCGTAGGAATAATAAACTCCATCTCCATGGTGTGCATCTATATCGAAATATAAAATTTTCTTTATTCCGTATTTTTTCCTGGCATATTCTATCGCTATACCTATGTCATTGAAAACACAGAAGCCTCCTGCTCTTTCTCTAAACGCATGATGCAATCCTCCTGTAGGATTAAACGCATGATCTACTTCTCCTTGAAAAATAGCATCAAGCGCTCTTAAAGTAGAACCTGCAGAAAAGGCAGAAGCTTCATATACTCCTGGATAAGCAGGGGTATCTCCATAATCTAAATAACCTTTACCGATCTTTGATAATCTTTTAACCAATTCTAGATAACCTTCATCGTGAAA
>JBEPYP010000182.1:0-2704 GCA_041641355.1 Thermoproteota archaeon
GAGATATTTCCCGCATTTCCAACAGGGACTATTACCCAGTCAGGACAACCGATTTGGTCATATATCTCGAACGCTATCGTTTTCTGACCCTCAAGCCTCCATGGATTGAAGGAATTGAGGGGGTAGACCCTTCTTGTCTCAACGATTTCCATCACCTTCTTCAATGCCCCGTCGAAATTATCCTCTATTTCTATTACGCTAGCTCCATGCAAAGAAACCTGGGCTAATTTCCCTTCTGCTACTGCTCCACGTGGAAGGAATACGTAGCATTTCATTCCAGCCCTAGCAGCATATGCTGATGCTGAAGCGGCTGTGTTGCCAGTAGATGCTACGATCACAGAGTAAGCTCCTGCTTCCTTAGCTAAGCTGATAGCTACCGTCATGCCTCTATCTTTAAAGCTACCTGTAGGATTTGCACCTTCAAATTTTACGTAAGTATTATTGAATATCCTAGAAGATATCAACGGCGTGCCTCCTTCTGATAGAGAAATGTATTCTTTTACTCTAGGTAATAGTTCTTTATATTTCCATACGCTTAAGGGCCTATCACTCATCTTCTTCCATGAGATCTCCAGTTTAGGATATCTTACTTCTAATAAACCATTGCATATAGGGCATTTGAATAACCATGGATCAGCCTCGAAATCTGCTCCGCATTCTATACATGTTAATTTGATTTCCTCCATTGAATATTCCTGCATTAATTAATAAAGAAGATACCTTTATAGATTTAGTAAATCCTAATCAGCCAAACTCTTGAGATTTGTTGCAAATTAAACTAAAGGACTGTCACAGATTTGGCTAAATTCCTAGGTTTATCTGGATCTACGTTTCTTTCCAACGCTGTATAGTAAGCTAAAAGCTGTAATGGTAATATGTAAAGTATAGGGGTTATTATCGGTAACATTTTAGGCATTGATATGTAGTAATCGCTTAGGGAGATCAATTCCTTATCTTCCTCTTCGCCTAAAGTAATGATCGTGGCATTTCTAGCTTTCATTTCCATTATATTACCAATTATGAGTTTCCTCGTTTCATCATTAGGGGCTATGAAGATCACCGGAACACCTTTTTCTATCAAACTTATAGGGCCATGCTTAGATTCGCCTGCAGGATATGCAGTGGAAGGTATATAAGATATTTCCAATAACTTAAGTCTTCCTTCCAACGCGGTGGCGTAATTTATTCCTCTAGCCAAAAAGAACACATGAGAAGCTTTGGCTATTATCTTAGCTAAATCTCTCATTTCTCTTTGTTTTTCGAATAGAACCTGTCTTGCGATATTAGGTATATCTATTAGGGCTTCTTTCAAATCATCCATTTCACTTTGTGAGATCTTGCCTCTTTTCTTAGCCAATGCTATCGCTAAAAGTAAGTGGATTATTAACTGAGAAGTATAAGTCTTAGTAGCTGCTACTCCTATTTCTGGACCTGATTGTTGAAGTATGTACGCTCTAACTAGCCTAGTCAAAGTAGATCCTAACACGTTACATATAGCTAGTGTTGTGCATGCTTTCTTTCTTGCATATTCAACCGCGTTTAAAACATCCGCTGTTTCCCCTGATTGAGAAACGAAAAGTATGGCTGTGTTTATATCAATTGAACCTCCGTAATTTTCGATGAATTCTGAGGCTATCACGGGTATTGTGGCTATGTTGGCCAACTTTGAATATATGTAAGATCCTGCTATGCATGAATGATAGGAAGTTCCTGCCGCTACTAAGAAATTCTTAGAAGATTTATCCATGAATTCAGCGACGAGCTCTACGTATTGTTTCTGTGTTCCCAGCGAGTATCTCATCGATAAAGGCTGTTCCATGATTTCCTTGAGCATGAAGTGTTCATAACCTTCCTTACTTGCTTGTTCTAAATTCCATTCTATCGTAAACATCCTCCTTTTAACAGGAGAACCATTTTCTATTTTATATATCTCTAAGGAATCGTTGGTTATGAAAGCAATATCTCCGTCTTCTAATGCTATCGCTGTCTTCGTCTTATCTAAGAAAGCTATTGTATCAGAGCTAGCGAAGTTACTTTCTTTACCTACTCCTATGAGCAATGGGGATCCTTTCTTCGCCACTATTATGCCATTTTTGTAATGCTTAGAAAGTATTGCTAAAGCATAAGTACCTTCAAGTCTTTTTATGGCTAGGAAGCATGCTTCTTTGAAATTCCTAGTCCTTTTATAATATTCTTCTATCAAATGAGCTACTACTTCGGTGTCTGTCCTAGATAAGAAGACGTGTTTTAAATTCTCAAGTTCTTGCTTGAGTTCTAGGAAATTCTCTATTATCCCGTTATGTACCACGGCTATTTCTCCTAAACAATCTAGATGAGGATGGGCGTTTATCTTAGAAGGAGCACCATGGGTAGCCCATCTAGTATGTGCTATGCCAACGCTACCAGGTAGATCATCAAGATTAAGATTTTGATGTATTTCATCGATCTTCCCTTTATCCTTCTTGACATATATCTTACCTTCATGAAGAGTAGCTATTCCTGCAGAATCATAACCTCCATATTCCAATCTTTTAAGACCTATTCGAAGAAGAGGAGCTACGTTTCCTTCTTTGAAGACTGCTGCGAATATTCTACACATAAAAAAACTTAGATTTACTGGTTTAAAACCTTGCTATAGTAAGGATTTCTTACTGATATCTTAATGCAGGGGGTGGGATTTGAACCCACGAAGGCCTACGCCACA
>JBEPYP010000183.1:0-2690 GCA_041641355.1 Thermoproteota archaeon
CTATCTCCTAAAGTTTTAGCTGCTAGCCAAACTTCTGTCCTCTCGTCATACATTGTATCGCATAATATGTATCTAGGTACGTCCTTTGTCATGACTTCATCGAAAGCGCGCCAACTTTCTTCCACTTTGTCGAAGATCAAAGTAAGCTCGTGAGGCATGGTTCCGACAGGCTTCTCTTCCAGCAACTCAGCTCCTAAAACACCAGAAACCGCATCACAACCGCCTATATAGGCAGCTCTATCAGCCAATGGAGCGAGCGCAGGATGGATGGACCTTATACCGAAGAAAATTACAAGCTTATCTTTAGCTAGCATCTTTATTCTAGCAGCTTTGGTAGCAATGCTCACGTAATGCCTAAAAATACCGTCTATTGCAGGTTCATATATCCCGAACTCTTTATAAGGTCCGCTTATACTGAATACAGGTTCATAGAGCCTAAAGATCGTACCTTCGTCCATTGCATACACATCTACGTCTTTCCCTATGAATATATTGAGCACTTCAGGAAGCCCGCAAAAGACAGCCCATTCATATCCTTTTGGAAAATTGTAAGAATGCACATCCATCGTTACATTAATATCCAGCTTTTCTTTAGCTTTCAATACCTCGTAAGTTCTAACATAATATATGTCTGTCACCTTGCCTGAAAGTATTTCTTCTTCCTTAGCTATGAAGAATTTTCTGGCCATTAATCAATTTTCGGCATAACTATAATAAAAAAATTGAAGAAATTGACAAATTTTCATAATAAAGATTAAAGGAAACGGCAAAGTTTGAAAAAACTTAAAGTGGGTTTTCCTTCCTCGATCAGATCGGCAATAATTCTAGAGCTATAAGGAGCTAAGGTAACCCCTAGTCTACAATGACCGGTGCAGATTAAGAGATTTTCCTTGAATCTATCTATAATCGGCATTAAATCTGGTGTACAAGGTCTTGACCCTACCCATTTTTCAATCACTTCAGCGGTTTCTAGATTAGGCAAATATTTACTCATGTACTTTTTTAACGTCTTAAAGCATTTTTCAAAAGGCTCATCCTCAACTTCTCCGAGCTCTAAATAACCGCTTGTTTTAATCTTTCCTCTTTCAAATTCTGATAGAGATATTATAATATCCCCTCCTATGAGATGATGATTTAGTCTTAAGTTTGAGTTGACGATTAAAGAATAGCCTCTTCCTGCTATCAAAGGAATCTTAAGCTTCAAAGATCTATATATTTCTTTGTAAGCTCCTGTGGTTATTACGAAAACATTTGCTTTGATTTTAGATTTATCGGTGAGCAGTTCTTTGACAAGCGAACCTTCTAAATTAAAACCGAGCGCTTTTTCTTCCAAGAAATCAGCCCCAGAATCTTTTAAAAGGGAAATCAAACCTAACATTAATTTCCTAGGATTCAAGCTTGCTGAAGCTGGATATAAAATTCCACCTGCTATTTCTTTATTCAGATTGGGTTCTTCGTTTAGAAGTTCATCGGCAGAAAGTATTCTATATTCTCCTATCTTGTATTTGCTAAGAACATTTATCCTTTCATGTAATTTCCTAGAATTAAAATAGACCTCGATTAATCCGTGTTTTTTAAAATCAATCTCGATTTTCTTGGAAAGTTCTTCGTACCAACGAAGACCTTCAGAGGCTGAATCATAAATCAGCTTAATTACTTCCTCTTTTTTAACCAGCTTACTTTTATTTAGAAAGTCATAAATCCAGCGAAGATTCATGAAAAAAGATTTAAAGGGTATCCTAATGCTAGATTTCTCTGAAAGGAACCATTTAAACAAATCCTTTAATCTACCACCGAATGGAGATAAAGCACTGAAAGTAGGAGAGATCAAACCTGCATTGCCCCAAGATGCTGCTTTATGAAGAGGATTATGGTCAACAAAAGCTACCTTATATCCTTTCTCTGTCAATCTTAATCCGATCGTTAGACCTATTATTCCTCTACCTATTATCAAGACTTCCTTGTTCATAAATTACTCTGTTTATATAATTGCTTTCTTTTTCTAAAATTATGGAATTCGAATGGAATGAAGAAGAAAAGATATTCCTAGAAAGCGCTAGAGAATTCTTAAAAAAGGAATTAAGACCTATAGCTAGAAAAATAGACACTGAGAAGAGAATTCATAGAGAATTTATAGAAAAGATGGCAAATCAAGGTTATCTCGCCCTCTTGAACTCAACAAAACTAGGTGGAGCAGAAGCCTCGATGAAGATGGCTACCATATTAGCTGAAGAAATGGGAAGGAATGATATAAGCTTAGCTACTGCAGTCTTCTATTTAGTGAACACTGCTTGGGCTTATATTTTAGAGAAATACGCTAAGGCTGAAGTAGCAGAAGAAGTGATACCTAAACTCGCTAAGGGAAAAGCCTTTGTAGGAATTTGTTCAACAGAATCCTCAGGAGGATCTGATGTAGCTTCGATAAGAAGTACAGCTAAGAAGGTAGATGGCTATTATATACTAAGCGGCGAAAAAATTTACATAAGCGGAGTTAGGGAAATACTTGAGAACGATGGGGGTTTGGTCACACTCTTCAAGACCAATCCAGAACTTAAGCATAGAGGCATTTCCATGATATTCGTTCCTTTGAAGAAAATAGAAAATTTTGAGGTCTCTTATTTGGAGAACATGGGTAGAATGGGAATTTCCACCTCGATAATTAAATTCAAAGAAAGCAAAGTTGAAGATAA
>JBEPYP010000184.1:0-2686 GCA_041641355.1 Thermoproteota archaeon
GGGGCAAGCTAAATCTAAAAGAGGATTTATTGAAAAAGATCATAAAAGAAATTCACGAATCTGGATTCCAGTTAGCCATCCATGCAATAGGAGATGCTACAATAGATGTGATATTGAGCGCTTTCGAGGAATTGGATGAAAGAGCTGTGAAGAGGCTTAGGCATAGAATAGAGCACGCTTCTGTGATAAGGGAAGATCAAATAGAAAGTGTATCCAAGTTGGGCTTGGTAGTTTCTGTTCAACCACACTTCGTCATCTCTGATCATTGGGCTATGAAAAGGCTAGACAAAGAAAGGATGAGATGGTTATATCCTTTCAAAAGCATGCTTATTAAAGGGATTAACTTATGCATCTCTACAGATTCTCCTGTCGAACCTTTGAATCCATGGGAAACTATTTACGCTTGCATTACGAGAGGTAAGTATGAGAATTTAGAGCATTATGAATACATAAAAGATGAGAAACTAGAGTTAGCTGAAGCTTTACATGCATACACGCTAGGCTCAGCCTATTCTTTGCATGAAGAAAAAGAATTAGGATCTTTAGAACAAGGAAAGCTTGCGGATTTCTTAATAATAGACCGAGATCCGTTTGAGCTTGATGATTTCGAGATTAAAATGATAAAGGTTCTAGAGACTTTCGTAGGAGGAAATAAAGTCTATTGAAGGTCAGAAGTTTTTTCTTCTAATTTTTTTATAATTTCTTTCAATTTATTGAGAGCTGATTCAGCGACAGATTTATCAACTTCAGGTTTTGAGAGCATCTTATCGAGCAAATTGATGATCATGAAAATCCTTTCCTCGTATGGTTCACTTTCAATTATGAATTCTAAGTTCTTTGGTTGTAAAACTAGATACGTGGTTTCAGGACTTATAACGATAGGCTTTTTCTTTTCAAAATTACTCGCAGGTTTTTGCTCGATTTTATTAACAAAGGAAAAAGCTCTCAGTATTGGAAAGAATGATATTAAAAGCGCTAAGAGCACGAGTAGTGGAGGATTGGAAATCAGGAATATAGGTATGTAGCCTATTAGAGGTATTGAGAAAATGACTTTTCCAAGTACATCTGAAGGATTAATTATCCAAAAATCAGGGCTTGGTAAAGCATCCCCTTTAGTTTTTATACCCTCCTCTGAAATCTCGTATATTCTGTGCACTATGATGATTCTTTCATGCTTGAATGCGATTATATCGCCTTCCTTTAGTTCTGTAGGCTTTGAAAGTATTAACAAGTCTCCTACGTTAAGCGTTGGTCTCATACTACCAGAAGTCACGACTAAAAAAGGAGTACTGGTTCCAAGAATAAGGTTTGATATAGGTACTAGAAGTATCAAGATCGAAATAAAAATAATTAGTATTACATAGTGCTTGATTAATTCGCGTTTCTTCAATCGTTCTACACGCATTTCAAATTTGCCGAATAAGTTTGCGATGCCCGTGAATAAAAACAAAACCCCTAAGAAAATCATAATTCCTATTATTAAAGGAAATAGGAAAGGATTTTGAATTCTTACGTTAGCGGGTAAGCTCATCAAGTAAGCGATGAAGAAGAATATGAATAATGCCAAGGAAATTAAGAATACAGAAAAAAAATTAAATCTTATCAAGCTCTATTAGGCTATGCTTTCTATCGAGACTGATACTGAGAGGGTTAGACTAAATGCTGGACCTGAAGTTCTAGTATAAATTAAATTTGCACTAAACGTGAATTTCTGTGCAACATCTGTATTGCTGGGTTGAGAACTAGGCAATGTGAAAGTGAAGAAGTTTACTAGTGTATCTTTTGATACATACGTTAATATCGTATTAGAAGTAGCATTCCTAATTTGTAATACATATGTAGTTAATCTTCCAAAATCTGGATCGGTAACTACAAGCTCAACTCTCACAGTTACATTTTTACCTGCTATTGCAGAATAGCTTAAAGATGTATCGTTAAAATCAAGCCTGAATAGTGTTCCGAAATCTATGTTTCCACTTGTAGCAGTAGGTATGGTTCTAGTTGGAGTAAATATCTTTATGATGTTCTTTTGTTGCAACCCTATGCTAGCGAAATCAAAAGCCATCGCTCCTAGTGCCATGGTTGTTAGTAAAGCCAAAACAGCTGCTAATATCTTAACTGCCTTAGCTTTTCTCATATTATTGTATTCTGTATCAGCACTCATGTATTCTATGAAAGCTACAAAAATAAGGCCTTAATAATTTTTTAACTTTTTTTTAAAAAGAAAGAGTAAAAGAAATGCAAAAAATAACAACTCTTCTGCAATAATTTTTTCAATAATAAGAAAAAATTACTACCGTTGTTGTACTTGAATACTCTCTATTGATGGAATGTTTTTATAAACTATTTACTTATTCTTTATATGAAAGCTGTATTTTTAGAGGAACTTAAAAAACCTCTCGTATTTAAAGAAGTAAACTTAGATGAAGAGTTAAAACCTCATGAAGTTTTGATAAAACAAGAATTAACCGGCGTTTGTTATAGAGATATTTTAACTGCCGAAGGGTTTTTCCCGAGAATAAAATTACCCATAATACCCGGTCATGAAATAGCAGGTAAAGTCATTAAGGTAGGTAGCTCGGTTAAAGACTTCAGAGAAGGGGATTTCGTAGTTTCTTTGATATATGTTCCATGTGGAGAGTGCAAATATTGCAAGGCTGGGATGGAAAATATTTGTAGGAGGAAA
>JBEPYP010000185.1:0-2674 GCA_041641355.1 Thermoproteota archaeon
ATTTTAAAAATATGAAAGAATCTACTAAACTAACGAAACATGGAATCAAAACTTTCGATTCTCTATTCTTGAGATTCATTGGTTACGTTTTAAACTTTGATGATAGTTATACGACCTTTCAATTCTCTATTCTTGAGATTCAAACGTAAATGCTCATTTCATCTATGGTAAGCGATATAGCTTTCAATTCTCTATTCTTGAGATTCAATTTCGAATTCTTCTTCTAACTCTTTTTCTGTTAGCATACTTTCAATTCTCTATTCTTGAGATTCTAATCCAGATTTCCATGTGCGTTTAAATACTTTTCCCTTTCAATTCTCTATTCTTGAGATTCTTTTTCATGCATGGTAAAAAACAAAAAATTGCAATTTTCTTTCAATTCTCTATTCTTGAGATTCATTCATACTAGTTTTTACATTATAAGCTTAGGTGAAAACACTTTCAATTCTCTATTCTTGAGATTCATTCTTTAGCTACAGGTGTTTACAATCCTTTTCAGTATATCTTTCAATTCTCTATTCTTGAGATTCTAGGCGCTAACGCGGATGTTTTAATATTCCATTATAGCTTTCAATTCTCTATTATTGAGATTCTGGAAGGTTTTAGCAATGCAAAAGTTATTAGCTTTATACTTTCAATTCTCTATTCTTGAGATTCCTAACGAAATGCACGCGTTAGATATAATAAATGTTGAAATCTTTCAATTCTCTATTCTTGAGATTCAGGTTTTGAGCTTTCTAGTCATGCAAATAAGATAAACTTTCAATTCTCTATTCTTGAGATTCAAGGTGATTTAATACGTTTTTACATAAAAACAATAGACTTTCAATTCTCTATTCTTGAGATTCTTGATAACGAACTCCGCTCTGCGAATACGAGTTTATACTTTCAATTCTCTATTCTTGAGATTCATTCATCAGTAAGAATGATTGAACGCCTCTTTACTTTAATACCTTTCAATTCTCTATTCTTGAGATTCATAAAGAGAATTATAGCCCAGCCGTATCGCAATAAAACTTTCAATTCTCTATTCTTGAGATTCTGGCATCTAGCTCTTATTCCTGCAAGTATAGTTGCTGTAGCTCTTTCAATTCTCTATTCTTGAGATTCGATATATGTAGAAACTGATATACCATTCAAAAAAGCGCTCTTTCAATTCTCTATTCTTGAGATTCAGAATAAAGCAATTCGTGTACGAAGTTGTACCGATCATGCTCTTTCAATTCTCTATTCTTGAGATTCTCGCCTGATGGGTCAAAGTCAGATAAAACAAGAACAACACTTTCAATTCTCTATTCTTGAGATTCGGGTTAGGAGCAATAACCGCACTAATCTTGCAGAAATACTACTTTCAATTCTCTATTCTTGAGATTCGCGAGATACAAAAACGAGTTTAGTCCAACGCTGCTTAACTTTCAATTCTCTATTCTTGAGATTCAGAAGAAGAAACTAGTATGGAACTAGATGTGAAAATAGTCTTTCAATTCTCTATTCTTGAGATTCATATTCGCGCTCCTTCTAAATGATACTTAAAAAATAAACTTTCAATTCTCTATTCTTGAGATTCTTACTTAAAACCCCCCACTGCCCCACCTCCTTCTGACTTTCAATTCTCTATTCTTGAGATTCTGCAGTAATAGTATTTAGTTGTTCCGCTTCTAGTTCTCACCATCTTTCAATTCTCTATTCTTGAGATTCATGGCGACCGAAAATTGGGAAATTGTTGGGACATTTCACTTTCAATTCTCTATTCTTGAGATTCTTTGAAAAATATCTCGATCGAAGTTTACATAAACGTTTCTTTCAATTCTCTATTCTTGAGATTCTTTTCTAGTGCTTTTTATCGCGAAATAATTGTTTTTAGCTTTCAATTCTCTATTCTTGAGATTCAGGAAAAAGCAATAAATACAATTATAGTAGAGTTTATCTTTCAATTCTCTATTCTTGAGATTCCAGGCGCAGGAACAGTAATAAACGCAAGTGTAAAACTTTCAATTCTCTATTCTTGAGATTCCTGGGCTACCGCTTGTTTTGATCGCGAAAGCTATATTAGCAGCTTTCAATTCTCTATTCTTGAGATTCTAATAAAGGAGCCATACCCCCAAATGCTTCGACATAACACTTTCAATTCTCTATTCTTGAGATTCTTACATGAAAATCAACACGAAATTAAACACGAGAACTTTCAATTCTCTATTCTTGAGATTCTGCTATAACATGTCATACGATCCCGAGTACGATCCCTTTCAATTCTCTATTCTTGAGATTCTGTTGAACTTCTATTAAGCGCTTTGAACGACTACAACTTTCAATTCTCTATTCTTGAGATTCAATACAATTTATAATAGTCGTGTTCAGCGCTTTCACTTTCAATTCTCTATTCTTGAGATTCAGGATTTTTCTTAGCGAACTATGCTATAAATAGCATCTTTCAATTCTCTATTCTTGAGATTCGCGAATTACGTAATCAATAATGTAGAAAAACGAATAGACTTTCAATTCTCTATTCTTGAGATTCTGAAAACTATATATATTAGTGCCCTTCGCTTTATAAAAGTTTCCTATTCCCTCATGAATAATTCCATTATTTCACCATGCGGAAGTTAGACGGTGAGCAAAATCCACGCATGAATTTCCGCAAAGCTATTTATTGCATATCTTTAAGAATGGACAA
>JBEPYP010000186.1:0-2663 GCA_041641355.1 Thermoproteota archaeon
ACCCACTAATATTTGCCCTTATACTAACTTTGATAACGTTTTTAATGGCACTTCTAATACTGCAACCGCAGAGAACAATGGACTCCGCATCGATACTAAAGTGGTTGTTCATGGATGTATGGTATAAGGGATTTTGGGAATTGCTTACATTTGCGATGCAAATGGCTTTAATTCTAGTTACAGGATACGCAATAGCCTATCATCCATGGATTTATAGAGGTTTGAGGAGACTCGCCACAGTTCCCACCGATACAAAGTCTGCTGCGGCTTTAACGGCCTTTGTCGCGATGATTACAGCGTGGATAAATTGGGGTTTGGGTTTAGTTATTGGTGCAATTCTTGCGAGGACTATTGGCATTGAATTCCATCGTCGAGGAAAGCCGCTACATTATCCAGCGGTCGTTGCTGCCGGTTATGCTGGATTAGGACTTACTTGGCACTGGGGTCTTTCTGCATCTGCACCTCTTTTACTAAATACACCAGGACACTTTCTGAAAGGTGTAGTTAATGAACTATATAAAAGAGAGGTTTTTCCATTGAATGAGACAATCTTTCATCCGTATACTCTTCTTAACCTTTTAATAATAATTGTATTTGGAGTTATAGCTTTCTATGCCATTGCACCAAAGGGCGAAAATCTTCGAGGAATAGATAAAGTTGCTCCAAATATAATCGAAGTTGCGAGAAGAGAAGAAGAGGAAAGTAAGAAGGTTGGAGGATCAAAAACCATAGCTGACAAGCTTGAAAACAGCAAAATACTAGCTCTTCTTATCAGTCTACCTGGTCTTATAGCAATGGGATGGTGGTTCTCTTTAAGAGGTTTCTTTGCAGGATTGGATCTTAATTCTCTCAACTTTATATTCATAATGGCTGGACTTTTGCTGTATGCAAACCCAATTGCATACATGAAGGCAATTGCAAGAGCTTCTGCAGCGGTTGCTGGTATTTTAATTCAATTCCCATTCTACGCAGGGATCATGGGCATCATGAGATACGGCGCTGTTGAAGGACCAAATCTAGCTACGATTTTAGCCAATAGCATTGCAAGCGTTGCTACACCTTTTACGTGGCCGGTAATTTGTCTTTATATAGCTGGATTCGTCAACATCTTCATACCTTCAGGCGGGGGTGAGTGGGCTGCGATAGGAGAGATCCTAACTAGAACTTCTGCTGCACTGGGAGTTCCTTTAGGTAAGACTGTTATTGCATACGCAGCAGGAGATATGTGGACGAATCTATTCCAGCCATTCTGGGCAATTCCGCTTCTAGGATTAACGGGAACCAGAGCTAGAGATGTTTTTGGGTATACAATAGCTGTGATGATACTTGCAACGATTCCTTTCAGCTTGGGACTTTTGCTCATACCCTACTGAATTTTTTTAAAACTGAAATTCTTAATACCCAATTCATAATTATCTTTCAAAGCCTAATGTAGATAGCCTCTTACATCGATTCCTTCTTTCCTGGCTTTTGTGACTTAGAATATTGAGAGACTAGAAATCTTAAAGCTTTGTAAAGACTTTCAGGATGTAAAGTTAATTAATCATAATATATTGCATCCCAAAATTCTAATTCGTATTCTTGTATTAACCTTACCAATTCTTTAATCCTTTCATTTTTTTCTAAATCATATTTTTCTAGAATTTTCAAGCCCAAAAACTCGGCTTCTTTATCCCATCTAGCTTCTTCGAAAAAGCTCGCCTCGACTATATTATACTTTTCCTTTAAGGCTTTACCTATTTTATTTATGTTTTCAATGAAAACGGGGAAATTAATCACAATAGCAACTATTTGTTCCTCTATGGAAGCGAAATAAGCTAAGTGGAATAAGAAATGGGTATAAGAAACAGCTCTGGCTAAAGGCTTGATGTTTTCTATATTAAAAAATTTCAATGTCTTCTCTAGATGATTCAGCGCTAACTGATGGCTTTCTAGTAATTTCAAGAAAAAGGTGTTAGCTGGATAGTTGGACCTTGAATACATGATAGCTAAGGCCTTCGCATCATTAGAAGCTATATAATATTGCTGGGATATCAACAATTTCATCTTATCCAAACTTAGCTTTCCTTCTACGGCATCCATTATAAAGGGATGTCTTAAGATCTTAGAATTTAGTTCAGCGAATTCATATCTTAACTTCTCTATGAATTCTAAAGGCGTCATAAAAATAGATCGTGCGTTAAGACTTAAACCTAATCCAGTAGAAATTGCTTCGTTACAAAAGAAAGGATATATTTATACTTTATCTTATAAGAGTAAAAAAATGGGTTTCCTATCTAGAGTGGCCATTAAGGAAGGAGTACAATTCAGCGTAAATAAAGAAATCCTAGGGGGAATAACCACCTTCTTGGCGATGGCTTATATAATTTTCGTGAATCCAGCAATCGTAGGAGGCGGTTTTGAATTTACACTCAAAAGTAAACTCCAACTTGAGACTTTGACTCCAGAATTACAAGCATTGGTAAATAACGTTAAAGTAGGTATAGCTACAGCTACGATACTCGCCGCTGCCTTTGGCAGCTTGATGATGGGTTTGTATGCAAGATTGCCTTTCGCTTTAGCTCCAGGAATGGGAGAAAACGTTTTCATAGGATTCTCAGTCATCCCTGCTTTTGCCTCTGCCTTGATCACTCTAGGCTTTTCTGGAGCCGATGCAGTAACTA
>JBEPYP010000187.1:0-2651 GCA_041641355.1 Thermoproteota archaeon
GCTTTATTCTAACTAATAATCGAGAAATATAAGTTATAGATAAATAAATAATTAGTAAAATGAGCAAAGATGAATCCAAGTCTGTTCGCTTTCCTAAAGAAGGAGAACTACTAGGTGAAATTATTCAGAGCTTAGGGTATGATAGGGTAAAGGTAAGATGCGAAGATAATGAAATAAGGATATGCAGAATTCCTGGAAAATTTAAGAAGAAGGAATGGGTTGAAGAAGGCGCTATAGTATTAGTTTTACCTTGGTATGGAATGCAAGAGAAGACGCGCGGAGACATAGTGCATATATACAAAAGACAAGAAATCAAAGAACTAGAGAAAGCAGGATATCTTAAAAGGCTTAAAGGCTGACTATTCTCTGAAATATCTCGTAATCATCTTCTACCTTGACGTTTCTACTCCTAAAAAATTTGTTGACGTTCTTTATGTCTCTTAAGAGGAAGTTCAATGAATTTGGATGTGTAATCTTCACTGATTGACCGAAGTCTAAAATGTAAGGTTCTTTTTTATGGTAGACTATGTTGAATTCTGAGAGATCTGCATGCACTATACCTGCTTTATAAAGTTTTTCTATGAAACCTATCACTTTGAAATATGCATCTTCGAAGTTTATTTCTTTTAAAGTATAAATTAAAGGAGCCGGCTTACCTTCTTCTCCTAAGAATTCCATCACTAGTATGTTATCCTTGTAGGAAATAGGTTTTGGCACATTGACGCCTGCCTTAAAAGCTATATTGAGATGATTAAATTCTCTTTTGCACCATTCAAAAACAGCCTTTCTAAAACTTCTTGTATAAACTCTATACAACTCTTCATCCAGATAAATCCTCATACCTCTTTTGAACTCAGCCGAGCTCGTCAAGTATATCTTTACTGCTAAGAGGGCATTTTCTTTTGTGAAGGCTAAATAAACTCGCGATTCCTTTCCTGTAGCTATTGTTCCGTTAAACCTGTCTATCACCCCTTTCCTTATCAGTTTGTATGCAGTCATTACAGTAGCATGATCGAAAACTTCTTCTACTGTAGCGAATTTTTCTCTATCTTCCATTAATGCTAAAATATTATGTTTTGAAGAATATAGCTATGAGTTTAGTATTAAAAACAGAAAAATTTATACCGAAGATTAAAAAGAATCCTTCTTTACTCCACGAACTGGAGAAATTCGCTAGAGTGAGGTTTGATGAAGCAAACAATATGGTATTGATAGAAAGTAAAGATGAAAAAAGCGATGTTCTTAAAGTTAGAGATTTCGTGATAGCTCTAGATAATTGCATTGAGGAAAGCTTAGGCTTGGAAATTTTAAGAAAAGATTTCATGGTTTACCTCATAGACTTGAGAAATATTTTTTCCGATAAAGAGGACATTAGACGTATTCTAGGGAGGATAATAGGAGAGCAAGGCAAGATAAAAGCCAAAATAATAGAAATGACGGGTTGCCACTTGCAGATAAACGATTCAAAAATATTGCTAGTAGGAAGTTATGAAGATGTCGAATACGCCAAGCAAGCAATCCAAATAATCGTTGACGGCTCTCCTTATACGAGGCTTTTCAAATATTTAGAAAAAGTGAGGAGAGAAAAACAATTAAAGCAAATCGAAGAATTTACTAAATGACCAGATTCGAAGAAATTTCACCCTCTGATTTTTTTTACAGGAATAAAGAGATAGCTGGTTTTGAAAACCCAGCGAAAGCATGCTATACTATTATTAGAGAATTCTTAGAGAATTCTTTGGATTCTTGTGAGACAGGCGGTTTCTTACCCCACGTGGAACTTGTTCTCGAGTGTGAAAATCAAGAAGAAAAAATCCTTAAACTTAGGATTTCTGACAACGGCGTAGGTATACCTCCTGACAAGGTACCTTTTGCTTTTGGGAAAGTTCTCTATAGTTCTAAGTATATATTAAGACAACATAGAGGCATCTTCGGACTAGGTGGTAAGATGGCTATATTGTATTCTCAAATAACAACGAATAGTCCTGTAAGAATTTTATCTGCTACTCCTGGAAGCAAATACGTCTTTCTCTTCGATCTCAAGGTGGATATAATGAAAAACGAACCTTGCATATTGAAGAGAATTAAGTTTGAGAACAAGGAAGATTGGCATGGCTTAGTATTGGAATGTAAATTCATAGGAGATTATCCCCTTGCTAGAAAGAAGATTTTCGAATATTTATTCCAAACGTCGATAGCTGTTCCTTACGCTGAGATCATCTATATAGACTATGAAGGGAATGCTTTGATCTTCGAAAGAAAGACGGATAAAATGCCTCCTTTACCTGAAGAAACTTTATTCCATCCTAAAGGAGTAGATTTAGAAATTCTCAAAAGAATGATTAAGACAAACCCTGCAACATCTCTTCTTTCTTTCTTAGTTAATAAGTTTCAAAGAATTGGACCTAAGACTGCCAGCGAGATAGCTAAAATGGCAGGCATAGATGAAAACAAACTGATATCTGATCTATCTGAGGAAGAAATTGTCAACCTTTATAAAGTTTTCAAGAACTATCCATTCAAAAGGCCTGATGCATCTTCTTTATCTTATTTGGGAGAGAGCTTCATAGTAGGAATTAAAGAAGCTTTTAAGCCTGATTTCATATCCTACGATAGAAGGGAACCATCTAGCTATGAAGGTCATCCTTTCA
>JBEPYP010000188.1:0-2632 GCA_041641355.1 Thermoproteota archaeon
TAACTTTAGTCCCTTTTCTACTTCTGCAAAAATTTTCTTGAATAATCTTTGTATATCACCAGCCATAGTAACCTCTTTTCTTTATGTATTTCTTGTCCATGTAATTGTAGGTGATTATGCCTGCGATCAGATACATGAACAAAAAAGGAAACGGGTTCGCGAATATTAGATCCAAATATCCTTCTATCATGGCTCTCGCATATTCAGCAGCATAAAAATATGGAAGAGATTTCCCTATGACTTGCAATAAAGGAGGTAGTAAGGTTATAGGATATATCAAACCTGATACTGTACCGATGAAAGGAGCTATGGTATTCAGCAAAGGTTCTGGTTCCTTTACTATTATAGACAAAGCAGCCAAAAAAAGATTGATGCCTAAAGCTGGCATTAAGGTTATTGTTATAACAGGGATCGATAGTAAGAAATAAATGAGTTTGTCTATCTTCGCTATTAAGATAAAAGCTAGAACGCCCACCCCTGTATAATAAATGATCAAAAATAATCCAGTAGCCACTGCAGTAGCTAAGATTATAGTAATCACTCTAACAGGCGAGAGAAGAACATACTCAAGTCTACCAGTTAGCAATCCTTGTCTAATATAAGTCACAGAACTTTGGCTCATTACTATAGACATGAAAAATACCGTAAAACCGACGATTTGATAAATCCAAATCTCCAAACTCACTGAACTACCTTGAAAACTAGAACCTATTCCATAGAATAATGTGGATAACATAAAAGGAAAAATGAAAAGTAAAGCTAAATCCCCAAGCTGCCTTAGGTTGTTTTTGAGTTCTGCTTCAGTTATCGCTAGAAATTGATCAATGAACTTCATTTTTCAACTAGTTTTATGAAGGCTTCTTCTAAACTAGGTTCTTGTATTCTAACGAAGCCTATCTCAAATCCCTTGGACCTCAATTCATCTAGGACTTTGATCAAATCCTCTCCAGGATTCTCAGACATGATCTTTATCATAGGATTCCCTCTTACGCTTAAACCAGCCTGATTTAAACCTAGAATATTGAAGTTATTGTTAGCTATTACTTCTATCTCTATCGAATAACTAAGTCTTAGCTTTTCTTTTATTTCCCTAGGTGAGCCTTCCATTACGATGCTACCCTTGTTTATGACTAAAATTCTATTACTTAGATTCTCTACTTCCCACATGTTATGGCTTGTTAAGAGGATCGTCTTTCCTTTTAGAGATAACTCCTTTATCAATTCCCTTACTTTCCTCGCAGATATAGGATCTAAGCCCACAGTAGGTTCGTCTAAAAACAGTATAGGAGCATCGTTGATCAATGCTTTAGCGATGCTCAACTTTGCTTTCATCCCTAGGCTATACTCTTCCACTCTTCTATAGATGTCCCTTTCCAAGTTAACTAATTCAGCTAACTTCATTGCTCTTTCTTTAGCTTGATTTTTAGATAAACCGTATAATCTTCCGTAATAAATCAGATTCTCAATTCCTGTCAGCCTTGAATAAAATCCCTTATCTGGATACAACACAACTCCTATGCTTTCTCTTACCTTGGCTTGTTCTTTTACTACATTATAACCATTTACATAAGCCTCTCCTGAATCGGGTAAAAGTAAAGTAGAAAGTATCTTTATCGTAGTGGTCTTTCCTGCACCGTTTGGACCTATTATGCTGAATATCTCACCTTTATTGACGAAGAAGGAAACATCCCTTAAAGCTTGAACTACTCTTTTAGAACTCTTGAATAATCCTTTTCTTTCTTTAGTAAAATAAGTCTTACTTAAGTTTATTGCTTCAATGATTTTCATGCTCCTCCATAATTTTCTATCACTTCTTGAACCGTATACATAAGAGCTAATGGATCAAAAGGAAAACCTACCAAAAAATCCTTTATTTGCTTTGAAACTTCTTCATTCAAAGCTTTGATTAGCTCTTTAGCAAGACCTTCATTTTCTAAATACGAAGTCTTCTTTTCAGAATAGAATTTTATCTTTGATTCCTGAACGATGAGCCTGAAATTAGTAGAATACATGTAAACAGTTTTGGGATGCAATCTTAATTCATAATCTCTCAGTATTATTTTCACAGAATCAGCTTCCATTATTAATTTCTCAGAATTTCTAATCAATATCATCCTTTTTTCATCCAAATACAATCGTTGAGAATCCCATTTGGATTTAAGATAATTTAGACCTACTTTTGCTTCAAATCTAGGACTGTTTGAAACCAAATAAAGCAGAGGCTTTGCTTTATAGGTTTCTCCTTTAATGAAGAAAGGCCCTATTTTCACTTCTTCACCAAAAGCATCTTCTACCACGTTTATAGGACCTACCTTCGCATGCTCAGAAAACATATCTTCATAAACCTCGATGAAAGGGATTTTCACGAATGTGCTTTTCTTCAAAGATACTTTCTCCAATAGATCAGCAAAATCCTTAGGCAACTTCTTTAAGGATTCTTCTTTTTCGCTCTTTATCTTCAGATGCGGAGAGACCAACAAAATAGGTTTATTTAAATTAATTTTGATCTCGCGAATTGGAGTATCTATTTTAACTTCTAAATCCGTATTGAATAAAACTCCATAATCCCTACCAGATCTCTTGATTCTTACGATGTCTGCAATTGTGCTTGAGATTATCGAAAACTTGCCTA
>JBEPYP010000189.1:0-2627 GCA_041641355.1 Thermoproteota archaeon
TTCCCTTTTTCTGTGATCAAGTAATCTCCTTCGATATGACCTTCATGTACTTCGTTTCCTGAGCTAAGTCTAGCTATCTTCATATTTTGAAATATAATTTAAGAACCTCCTTTAGCTTAACCTTTTTATCTTCAGAGAGCTCTCTTAAAGGAAGTCTGAAATAAGGCTTAATCATTCCTAAGATTCCCATGGCTGTCTTCAAAGGGATTGGGTTTGTATCTATGAACAAGACCTCGTTTATAGGCAATAATTTATAATGCAATTTCCTAGCTTCTTCGAATTTTCCTTCTTTGACTAAATTATAGAGCATTGCAAGCTCTCTTGGTAATATGTTCGCAGTTGCGCTGAAATATCCAGCCCCACCTATTGTCAATAAAGGATAACAGAGCGTCTCTATTCCTGAATAAACTAAGAAATCCTCTCCGCACTCCAATATATCTTTACTCATTTGCTCGAAGTTATAGTTTGCTTCTTTGATCCCTATTATGTTCTTGCAATCCTCTCTCAATCTTTTAACAGTCTTAGGTTCTATGTTGGATCCCGTCCTCGCAGGTATGTTGTAAATTATTATCGGTAAAGATGTACTTTCAGATACTTTTTTAAAGAACTCATAGATACCTTCTTGGTTAGGTCTTGAATAATAAGGTACTGTTATCAATAAAGCATCACAACCTATTTTCTCAGCCTTTTTGGTCAAGATCAATGTTTCAGATAAACTTGAGGAACCTGTGCTCGCAACTACTGGAACTCTCCCAGCTACTTCTTCTACTGCTACTTTGAAAAGAGTTTCTTTTTCCTCAACGCTGAGCAAGGTCATTTCGCCAGTACTTCCTGCTACGGATATTCCATGGCTTCCGTTTTCTATCTGCCAATTTATCAGCTTCCTAAAACTCTTCAAATCCAAACTTCCATCTTCATCATAGGGAGTAACTAAGGGTACGATAGAACCTTTCAATCTTTCCATGAATATAAATTTCGTTCTGGATAAAAAATATAAAATTTCGTTTTATAATCTCTTATGCATAAAGAATTAATAGAACTAACTTCCAAACTAGTTACCTTCCCTTCGATAAATCCTCCTAGGGAAGAAGGCAATATGAATAGAATAGCGAACTTCATTAAAGAATGGTTCAGTGAAAACGGAATAAATGCTAAGATCAAGGAATACGAGAAGGGTTGGCCATCGGTGATAGCTGAAGTAGGAAAAGGTAATAAGACAGTTTTACTTAACGGGCATTTCGATGTGGTGCCAGAAGGACATGAATCTTCTTGGAATTACCCTCCCTTCGGAGGCAAAATAGAAGGGAATAGGATCTATGGAAGAGGGGCTACGGATATGAAGGCAGGAGTAGCTTTAGCGATGGTTTTGACCAAAGAGCTTGCAGATAAAGTAAACTTTAGATTGGTTTTCACCGCAGTTTCAGATGAAGAAACGGGAGGATTTAAATGTTCTAAGAACTTATCAGAAGAGATCAAAGCAGATTTAGTAATCGTCACAGAGCCTTCAGGACATGGTACCATGGTGATAGGCGAAAAAGGGTTGCTTCAAACAAGGTTAATAACAAGAGGAAAGATAGCCCACGGAAGCGTACCTTCTCTAGGAATAAACGCTATTCAATTGATGATCGAAGACTTGATGAACTTATCTAAGATATCTTCTCTCGAAATTCCTATTCCTAATGAATTAAAAGATGTAATCTTAGAATCTAAGCACATATTAAAGGAAGAATTGGGAAAGGAAATACACGAGCTTGATAGAATATCCTTCAACATAGGTTTGATAAAAGGAGGAGTTAAGGTCAACGTAGTCGCGGATTACTGCGAAGCAGAAGTAGACATGAGAATACCTCCAGGAATAAACTATGAAGAAGCTTTCGAGAAAGTTAGAGGATTGATAACCCATGCATCTGCTAGTTTGATACAATTCTCCAATCCTAATTATTCAAGTCCCTCAAACCCCTATGTAGCTAATCTCAAAGAAACTATAGAGAAAACTTTGAACGTGAAAGCCCGATTAGCGATATTAACAGGAGCAACGGATGGGAGATACTTTAGATTAAAGGGCATTCCTACTGTAATATACGGCCCAGGCAATCCAAGCTTGGCTCATACCTATGATGAGTACGTGTCTATAGAAGATATTCAAAATTGTTATAAAGTTTTGAAAAATTACTTGCTTTCTTTAAATTAATAGAATTTTATTCTTGATTTATGAAGATAGACTACCATGCTATAGGTCTGAAAGTAGGTTTAGAAATTCATCAGCAACTTGAGACTGAGAAAAAGCTATTCTGCTCATGTAAAAACATGCTAGAAGAAGAAGTTATAGGAGAGTTCACGAGAAAGCTTAGGCCTACGAAAAGCGAATTGGGAATGTACGATCCTGCAGCCTTGATGGAATTCTCTAGAGATAGGACTTATGTTTATCAAATAGTTCCTAATTCGAGTTGCTTGGTCGAGATGGATGAAGAGCCTCCGCATCCTATAAACAAGGAAGCCGTGGAGATAGCGATAGCTTGTGCTTTGCTTCTAAACAGCAGGATTGTCGATGAAGTTCATGTAATGCGCAAAGAGGTGATCGATGGAAGTAATACGAGCGGTTTTCAAAGAACTGCTATAATAGCTAC
>JBEPYP010000190.1:0-2615 GCA_041641355.1 Thermoproteota archaeon
AGGCCTGTCTTTTACGACTTCATCCAAATCAAATCGATTGGGATATCTCTTTTCTTCTAGAATTTCTTGGTCCCATCCCCTTCCATAGATCCAACTCACTTTCTTAGATTCAGCGAATTCCTTTAACTTCGCTTTGAGTTCTCTTATGCTCTTTACCCCTCTTAAATCCAGCTGATTTAAAGTTTCTCCTATCCATTCTAGATGGACATGGGGATCTATGAAAGCTGGAATTATCACTCTATTGCCTATGTCGAATTTTCTACCTCCTAAAAATTCACAAAGCTTCTCAGCAACACTAGCGCTCCCTAGGTAGAGAATTCTATCGTTAGCTACTACAAAGGCTTCTGCTTTCCTTAAAGGTTTGAAGGAAGCGTAAATCTTACCTATATAACAAGATACATTCATAGCATTACTCGAGTTTAGAAGATAGAACTTCAGCCCTCATTTTCTCGGTGTATTGTTTCAGTTTATCATAGAGTTCTTGATACTTCAACGCTAAAATCCTAATAGCAAGGAGAGCAGCATTTTTAGAATTTCCTATTCCCACAGTAGCCACGGGTACTCCTGAAGGCATTTGAACGATTGAAAGCAAAGAATCTAGTCCGTTTAAATTCTTAGAAGGAATAGGTACTCCTATAACGGGTAAATCGCATAATGCAGCGATCACTCCTGGCAAATGAGCAGCTCCTCCTGCACCGGCTATTATCACTTCTATTCCTTTCTCTTTAGCGCTTTTAGCAAACCCATATACTAGATCGGGTGTTCTATGAGCTGAGAGAACCTTGGCTTCTACTTCTATTTCGAAGGATTTCAAGAGCTCATAAGCATCTTTCATATATTCCCAATCGCTTTTACTGCCCATCAATAAAGCTATTTTGGGCATATTATTAGATTAATTCCTAAAATTAAAAGCAAATTTTGCCTTCAAATAAAGTGATCTCGGTATATTTTCCTCATATCGCCATGCTTTTATTGACTAAGAAGAAAGAAGAGATATGAAAATAGAAGATATACTGGATTTGGAAAGAATGAGCAAAGCTCAGAGGAATGTTCTTTGGATAGCTAGGATTTCTTGGAGCTTTGTTGCAATGGAAATCATAATAATCTCTTTCACTCTACCCCTCTTCATAGAATTATTCAGACTTGATGGTTTTAGAGCAGGATTGCTTGCTGCTGGAGTTTTAATAGGAGACATAATAGGCTCAATCATACTAGGAAGACTCGCAGATTTAATAGGCAGAAGGCCAATATTCCAAATTTCTTTGCTTTGGTATAGCATATTCACAGCTTTGACTGCACTTTCTTTTAACTTCGAGAGTCTTCTCTTATTTAGAATTCTTGCAGGGATAGGATTGGGAGGAATGCTGGTCGTAGATCCTACTTTATTGAGCGAATTCCTTCCAAAAAGGAAAAGAGGTTACCTGATGGTTAGCTTAGATTTATTCTGGCCTTTAGGAAGCATAATAGCTCTTCTCTTCGCTTATTTATTCCTAGTATCCCTAGAACCTCTCTTTGGCTTGAATAGTTGGAGGTTTTTATTTATAGCCGTAGCATTTCCAGCCTTCATGATAGGATTGATTAGATTATACGTACCAGAATCTCCTTTCTTTTTAGCTAAGATGGGGAGAATCCAAGATTCAAGTAGGGTGCTTCAGAGATTGACTGGAAGTAACATAGAAGCGAAAGATATAAAACTCGCCATAGAAGAAGAAGGTACTTTTAAAGAATTATTCTTAAAATACACATCCAGAGTAATAGTAATGCTCGTAGCTTGGTGCGCATTGAATTACACTTATTACGGTCTGTTTTTATGGCTACCTCAAATATTGAACATCGTAGCGCTTTATGGTAATGTATGGCTGTTCTTATTGATAGCTTTCCTATTTCAAATACCAGGATACTTAAGCGCGATGTATTTAGTAGAACGCATAGGTAGAAAAAGAACGCTTTATCTTTTCTTGCTTTTAAGCGGGATCACTGGAATATCCATGGGCATATTCACAAATGACGTTTTGCTTTTCACGATCTCAATGTTTGCGGTTAGCTTTTTCAATCTAGGTGCCTGGGGCTCGGTATATCCATTCACCAGCGAACTATTTCCTACTAAACTTAGAGGAAAAGCATTCGGAATAGCAGAAGGTATAGGTAAAATAGTAGCAGTGTTTGGACCATTAATATTCGGTTTGGTTTACGAATTGGTAAAGAATGTGACTCTTCCTTTAGTGCTCACGATGACCATCGCTGTATTAGCCGCCCTCGTGATACTCGCCTTTGCGCCTGAAACTAAAAAGCTTATTTTTGATTGATCGATTGACTTATTTTAGAAAATACGAAAGGCAATATTCCTCCTTTTCTTAGATACTCGAGCTCTATTTTCGTATCAACTCTAGCAAGAGCTTTGAAGCTTATCTCCTTGGATCCTTCTATTGCCTTAATTTCTACGATCTGCCTAGGTTTAAGATCCTTTAAGCCTTGGATATAAAATAGCTCCCTACCTGTTATTCCTAATTCTCTCCAAGACTTGCTTATTTGCAAGGGTAAAACTCCCATCGCTACTAGATTAGATCTATGAATTCTTTCAAAGCTTTCAGCTATTACAGCCCTAACTCCTAGAA
>JBEPYP010000191.1:0-2608 GCA_041641355.1 Thermoproteota archaeon
GATACAGAAAGTATTATCGCAGCGCCAAATCTTTCAAGCCTAGGAGTAGAATCGCTTTCCAGCAATATCGAATCGATTAATTCTTGATCAAGGACGTTTAAGCCAATTAGTCTTCCCTTAACTTCCTTATAGAAATCCTTTATTGCTTCTTCTAAACTTCTATTGGGCAACGTGAATACCTCGTATGCACTCTTGCTTGCGCCAGCAGGACACGAAGCAATACCTATGCTTAAGTCAGTGACAACTTCAGCCTCTACTGTCTTATCTCCTCTACTGTCGAAAATTACTCTAAGCTTTACATCTTTTATATTTGCACTAATTTTACCTCCTCCTTTCCCTTACTGTTCTTTTCAAGCTTTCCTCTTCTGATTCTTCTTCCTGCTCCTTTTTGATAGATTCTTCTTGAACTTTTGCATATATTAAGAAATCATCAATGTATTCGAAAGTTGATAGGAACATTCTTCTGCAACAGTATCTTTTTATCCCCAAGCTATCTAAAACTTCTGCAGGCTTTTCACCACTACTAACTCTTTTCTTGTACTCATCCCAAAATCTAGCTATTGGATAACCACAGGTAAAACATCTTATAGGTACTAGCATAACTATCTATAGGATTTCTGTCTTTTAGCTCTTGCTTTTTTACCTCTCGGTTTCTTTGGTTCGACTTGTCGAGGATCTCCTTTAATCATGAATGGGTTATATTCAAGATAAAACTTCCTCAATTCTTCAGATTTCGTCAAAGCCAAAAGAGCTTTAGCTATGGCCATCCTAGCGGCTTGGGCTTGACCCATGAAACCTCCTCCATTAACTTTTACGCGTATATCTATTGAAGATCGCAACTCAGGCGGTAATGGTAAAAGTGGCTCTTCTATAGTATTTTTTGCTACCCAAGGTTGGATGAGTTCTAAAGGAGCCCCATTTATCATTACTCTTCCCTTTCCTGGATATTTAACATAAGCTCTAGCTACAGCGGTTTTCCTATAGCCTGTTGCTATTACTACTTGGGTCATAAACCTTTCCAACCGAAAATCTTACATATTTCGCCTAAATAAACATATCCTCTGCCTAGCTTTGAAGAATCAGCATCATCGAACTTAACTATTTTCACGCCCTGGGGGATTTCCAAAGAACCTGAATATACCCTTAATCTTTTATATGCTTCTTTCCCCCTAGCTTTTTTGTAAGGCAACATTCCTCTTATTGATCTCCTCAAAATTCCTTGAGGTGTTTTAGGTTCTCTGTGACCTAATTTCTCAGGGTTTTTCAAAGTTCTTCTTGAATATATTTCTCTGAATTTCTCTACTATTCTACTCTCATCTCCAGATAACACCGCTTTTTCTGCATTGAAAACAACTACCCTATAACCGTTTAAGAGCAATTTAGCTACATGGGAAGAAAGTCTGCCCACTATTTGTTCACTCGCGTCTACATATAACGTTTCAGAACTCATATTATCACCTTTATATTAGTACCCTTAGGATTTAGTTCTATTATTTCCTTAAAAGACAAGCATTTACCTCCTGCTTTTTCTATTTTCTCCTTAGCGCTTTTTGAAAAAGCATAAGCCGCTACTACTATTGGATGTTGTATATGACCAAATCCTAGCACCTTTCCTGGAACTACGACCAAATCGTTGGGTGAAGTCAATTTTTCCAATTTCAGCACGTTTACAGCGACTCTAGCCCTTCTCCTAGAAGAAAGTTTTTCGGCTACGTACTTCCAAATTGGTGCTCCATGGATTCTATAGCTCTTATATAAAAATCTTATTTCCCTTCTAAGCAAAGGATTCGTAGGTCCTGTTACTTTAGCCATCACTTCAAATTCTCCTCCAAGTATTTGAGCATCTCATCATAGGTCTTAATTATGACCTCGATTCCCTTCTTCAGGATGTTCTCAGGTTCGCTTACTCCAGTCGACTCGAATTTAAATATGAAACTCTTACCATCTTCTAGTTGCTTATAAGCACATGCAGAGACGGGTTGAAATCTCGCATGAACATGTCCTTCTTTAACTCTCGCTATAGCTTCAAAGGATATTTTTTGGCCCTTAGCTAACTTGACGATGGGGATGTTATCATAAGCAGGAATGATGTTTGGGTCTGAAGGTATCAAATCTTTAGAATAAACAATCCTATCACCATCCTCAGCTGAGACCTCGCACCTAAAATAAGCTATTGTATCTTCTTTAAGGGAAAAAATATCAGCCTTTAAAGGAATTAAACCTACTCTATGCGCTAATATTTCATCATACATTATCGATGAATTCTCCAATATTATGAGATCATCAATTGCTATAATAGGAATACGCGCTATGAGACATCTCCTCAACAAATTCATGAATTGAGGAGAAACATTGCTAATCTTGAGCTCCATTCTTATGTCATCCTTCTTTATGATTTCAACTTCCATGTGAGTAAGAAATAATAAATAGTCCCTTAAAAACATTTAAAGCTAGTGCAAGAAGAATTAAATTTCTATTTAAGAGCTGGAAGGATCGCTGCAAAAGCGCTGAAGTTCGCTCAAGATAAGATCCATGTAGGAATGCCTATTAGAGAATTATGCGATGCGATAGAGAAATTCATATTAAATGAAGGAGGTTCATTGGCTTT
>JBEPYP010000192.1:0-2600 GCA_041641355.1 Thermoproteota archaeon
AGCGATTTTGGCCGAAAAACTAGATGAGCCTTTCTTCGAAACTACGACTAAGTATGAAGAAAAGGACGTGCCGATTTCAAGAGAAGAAGTGATTAAAAGAGGTTGGCTAAGCCATGAAGAATACGATAAATTAAGAGAAATATCAATAAGACTCTATACGAAGATGTATGAAAGAGCATTGAAGGCTGGTTTTATACTAGCTGATGTAAAATTCGAATTCGGAAAAGATGAAAACGGAAACATATTTTTAGCAGATAGCCTAGGTCCTGATGAATTCAGACTTTGGCCTTTAGATAAATATGAAAAGGGTAAACCGCAGGAAAGTTTTGATAAACAACCTGTTAGAGATTGGTTGATAAAGATAGGTTATAGAGATGCTCTTGAAGAAGCAAGAAAGAAGAAAATTGAACTCCCTAGGCCTCCGGAATTACCTGCTTGGCTGGTTGAAGAAATCAGGAATAGGTATATAACAGCTTATGAGAGAATCACTCATGAAAAAATTACCTAGAACATATAAGGAAGCGGGTGTTGATCTTAAAGAAGTTAGAGAAATTCATCAAAGGTTAGGAGAAATTTTCGAAAACAAGATAGAAAAAAATGAATTTGTACCTTTGCTTCAAATAGGTCATTACGCAGGTATCATAGCTTATGGTGAACATTGTTTCGCTCTTCATGTAGACGGCGTAGGAACGAAGATCTTGGTTTCACAAGCTATGAATTACTTTGAACCTATAGGTTACGATGTTGTAGCGATGGGGGTTAACGATATAGTATGCGTAGGAGCAAAACCTGTAGCATTTCTGGATTATTTGGCTGTTGAAAAAATCAATAAAAAGCTGATAACCCAAATTGCGAAGGGGATTAAAAAAGCTGCTGAAGAAAGCGGAGTTTACGTATTAGGCGGAGAAACTGCTATAATGCCTGAGATAATAAAAGGAGCGAAGAAACAAATAGGCTTCGATTTGGTGGGCATGACCTTTGGATACTTAAAAAGAAATGAATTGATAGACGGCTCGAAAATAAACAAAGATGACGTTATACTAGGACTTGAGAGTAGCGGTCTGCATAGTAATGGGTACACCTTAGCAAGGAAAATATTGCTTGAAAAATACAGCTTGACAGAAAAAGTCCCTGAGATAGGAGGTATTCTAGGAGAAGAACTACTAAGGCCCACTAGAATATACGTGAAACCTATTCTTGAACTTAAGTCGATGATCCAAATAAAGGGTATAGCCCACATAACTGGAGGAGGTTTCACGAAGTTAATGAGATTAGCAAAAGATAGAGAGATAGGGTTCTTATTAGACAGATTCCCGGATTTCCCTCCTATATTCAAATTGATAATGAATACAGCTCGTGTGAGTATAACAGAGATGTTTAGAACGTTCAACTGTGGAATAGGAATGTGCTTAGTCATAGATAAGAAAGATGTTGAAAAGGCGATTGAAGTTTTTGAAAAATATAAAATACATGCTGAAGTGATAGGAAAAATAATAGATAAGCGAGGAGTCTTCGTAAAATATAAAAGCAGAAAATTGGAAATTGTGTAATTACATGCTCAAAGAACATTGCGGAGTTGTAGGAGCCTATTTTCTTGAACATCCAAACCCTCATGAGGTTATTTACAATGCGTTGCTTTCCCTACAACACAGAGGACAAGAATCCTTCGGGATAGCTTCTATCAAAGAAAACAAAATAATCTTGAAAAAGGCTCTAGGTTTGCTTAGCTATTCTTTTGATCAAGAAGCTATGGAAATAGCTAAAAATGAAAGAGTAATAGCCCATGTCAGATATTCCACTAGTGGTGCTACAACGATAGAAGATGCCCAACCCTCATTGGCGGAGATCGATGGATTGCAAGTAGCTCTTGTTTTTAACGGCAACATCGTGAATTACATGCAACTAAGAAGAGATCTCAAGAAAGAAGGATATGCATTCAAAGGAAGAAGCGATGGTGAAACTCTAGCAGCTTTCATAGCTAAGAACCTAAAAACTACTAAAGATATAGAAAAGACCGTAGAGAGAACTTTCGAAGAAGTAGAAGGGGCTTATTCAGCTTTGTTTCTTACAAATGAAGGAACACTAGTAGCCTTCAGAGACCCATACGGATTTAGACCGTTAAATCTAGGATCAGATGAATTAGGAAACCTATTATTCGCTTCAGAAACGGTAGCCCATGAAGTTAACAATTTCACCAAAATAGAGCCGATAGGTGCTGCTGAACTGTTCATAATATCTGAAAACGAAATTAAAAGGAAAAAATTACGCAGTAACGTTAAGAGATCACATTGTATGTTTGAATTCGTCTATTTCAGCAGGCCTGATAGTGTATTTGAAGGAAGAACTGTTTATGAAGTAAGATTAGAGCTTGGGAAAGAATTGGCCAGAGCTTATAGCACAGATGCTGATATCATCGTTCCTATTCCTGATTCAGCAAGACCAGCTGCTGAAGCAATATCTAGAGAGACAGGGATACCTGTGGTCGAAGGTTTGATAAAGAATAGATATATCGCAAGGACTTTCATAATGCCTAAACAAAAGGAAAGGGAAAGGAACGTAAAGCTAAAGCTCAACCCTGTGAAATCGTTAATTAAGGATAA
>JBEPYP010000193.1:0-2588 GCA_041641355.1 Thermoproteota archaeon
ATTCGTGCATAATTATTAAACCTAACTATAAATATTACTTTGCAAAAAGTCTAGTAATGCAATATAAACAGCTAGGAAAGACCAAGGAGAAGATACCAGCAATAGGCTTAGGCACTTATGGTTTAGGAGGGTATAATTCAGCAGATTACAGTAAAGATAAAGAAGTTATAGAGCTTATTAGGAACGCTGTAGAGCTAGGAATAACATTTATAGATACTGCTGAGATGTATGGTTCAGGGCATAGCGAGGAATTAATAGGAGAGGCCATAAAAGGACTTAGGGAGAAAGTCTTTATAGCTTCCAAGGTTTTGCCTAATCATTTCAGATACGAGGATGTGATAAAAGCCTGTGAAGGAAGTCTTAGAAGGCTTCAAGCCAGCTACATAGATCTATACCAGTTACATTGGCCTAATCCAAACGTAAGAATAGAGGAAACGATGAGGGCTATGGAATATCTAGTAGAGAAGGGTAAGATAAGATACATAGGGATAAGCAACTTCTATCTTGAAGAGATGAAAGAAGCTATCGCTTCGATGAAAAAGTACGAAATAGTTTCAAACCAAATGGAATATAGCGTATTAGTCAGGGATGTAGAATCCGAGGTCTTGCCTTTCTGTAAGAAAGAAGGAATAACTCTAATAGCTTATAGTCCTTTAGCTAGGGGTGCTATTTTTCATGGGAAACCAGCGAACATTTTGTCGAAAATAGCTAAGAAGCATAACTGTACAATAGCTCAGATTGCCTTGAATTGGTTAATAAGTAAAGAAAACGTGATAGCCATACCTAAGACTTCCAAGAAAGAAAGATTAAAGGAATTTCTAGGAAGCTACGAAATTAAGCTAGATAATGAAGATATCAGCTTGATCGATTCTTTGAAATCACTCTAGCTGTTTTAATTTTTCTTCAATTTTTTTAATGACTTCATCTATGTTTTCAAAGATTTCTTTATCCTTAAATCTGAGCACGTGATATCCTTTACTTCTCAAAGCTCTGTCTTTTAATTCATCTTTTTTCATTCTCGCTTTTGATTTCGAATGAATTATTCCATCCACCTCAACGACCAACCTGTCTTCGATTAAAAAATCTACTATTACGTATTTCCTGTATTTTTTAATTAGTATAGGGAATTGGGTAGCGAATCTTATTCCTCTTTTCTGTAGTGCTTCAAAAAGGGTCATCTCAGGCTTAGTATAGGCGTAGCGAGGGCTCAATTTTCTAGAAGTTTATTGTAATTGAATGTTAAAAAAGTTTTTATCCATGTGTAAAAACGTTTAAAATTAAATATTTCTTAAGCGAAATGAGCTTATGAAAGTCCCGCGTGAAACTGATAAAATAATTTCTGAACAAGAAGGAATAATCAAGGCTTTAGGCTTAAATTCTGAAATCCTACAGAAGTCTCATGAAATTTATCTTAAAGCAAGAAGAGCGGGCGCAATAAAAGGTTTTTCGTCTAAGGAGATAGTTGCAGGAACCATATTCGTAGCCTGCACATTGCATTCAAAGCCTATTACGATAAAAGATATATCTCGTGTTTCAGGCATCTCTCAAAGGTTAATTTGGAGTGTTGCTAGTAGCATTCAAAAAGCAGGAGTTGTAGGCAAAATAGCAGCGGTAAGAGGGATTAATAACCTATTGGAACACAAATTCAGCGGAATCATAGAAGAAGAGGAGATTAAAAAACTTAAGAGATTCATACCAAAACGGTTATCCAAGATTAAGAGCTTAACAGGTCACATTTCTCCTAGTGCAGTCTTAGGAGCTTTAGTTTGGTTGTCTTCAAAAAAGGGCATAATAAAGTGTAAGCTAACCCAGCATAAGATAAGTGATATTTTAAAAATAAACGAAGTGAGCATCAGAGAAGCCGCTAAGAAGATAAGACCTGTTTTCTTTAATAATACAAGAAGCTCTATTTAGTGAAGAATATTAATTCTGTACCAAAAAGTTAAATTTTTTTAAAATTTGCAATTTTTACTTAATTCTGTCCTGGTATTTTTCTGGTTATTTCTTTGAGTTTAGTCCTCTTTCCTCTAATCTCTCTTACACCCCTGTTTTTATACTCTTGATGAAGGGCTAATATGATTTGAAGGAAATGTAAAATCCCTTTATTTAATCTTTATTTAAGAATATGCAGTTATATATACTTGGTATGAGAACGACTTTAGCTGTAGATGAGAGTATAGCAAAAAACTTTGCAGATATAGTAAAGAAGAAGAACATGGTGATTTTCTCGGTTACAAATGATGCAATAAGGCTTACTACAGAATTGTTAAAAGAAGACATAGACCCTGAAGAAGTGCTCCTTTTCATTAAGTTACTCCGTTTGATGGATGCTATAGACGTAGTACCTATACCTGGTTATCTTAATGAGGAGTTTCTGAATAAATTGTATGGGATTGAAAAAGATAACTTGTACGAAATTTTCGTAAAAACAGGGAAGGAAGTTTCAGGAGTTTTCAAGGCGTTAATGCCAAATATTACAAATGTACTAAGTTTCGCCAAATCGCTTGTAAAATTCTTTCCGTTGAAGAAAATAGAGGTGGAAGAAAAAGGAGGAAAAATTAGACTACTTGTGGTAGGGGCTGGGAAAT
>JBEPYP010000194.1:0-2585 GCA_041641355.1 Thermoproteota archaeon
CTGGAGAAATTAGATGCCATTGTCTTTGGAATAAGTGTAGATAGCCCATTTTCACATAAGGCTTTTGCTGAAAAATATGGTTTGAAAATTCCTTTGTTGAGCGATTTCAACAGGGAAGTCATAACTAAATATAACGTTGTCCACGAAGAACTGTTCGGTTTGAAAAAAATAGGTAAGAGATCTGTTTTCGTAATAGATAAACAAGGAATTATTAGATATAAGTGGGTATCAGACAATCCAAGAAACGAACCTGATTACGAGGAGATAAAGCGAGTATTGGCAAGTCTTAAGTGATTCTTGTTGAGGAATATATATTAAAAGAAAACTTAAAAGAAAATTTAGAATTTTTATTGCAAGAGTTTAAAAAATATTTTGATAAACATAATTTAAAATATAGTATTTCTTTTAAGCTATTTCAAGATTTTTTCGATAGATCTTGGATATTATTGAGAATAGTGGTTAGAATCGAGGATGTTCAAGAGTATATAATATATTATTTATTTAACGTTTTAAGAGAAATAGCCAAGAATGCCCTTGATGAGGATAAAAGGAAGAAAATCATAATAAGCCTAGAAAGATGAGTGGGTATCAACCTTCTGATCTTCTTTTGATAGCGGAAGACATCTATTTAGCCTTTAAAGAAGGAGGAAAAGCAGTAGCTACTACACCTCATGAATCTGCTTGGAAGCGACTCGCTGTTTCTCTTTGTTTTGTTTCAGCTTTTCATGAAAGTTTAAGAAAGCTTAGAACCGTAGAGAATTTCGAAAAAGAATACGAAGAAGTATTAGCAAAAGGTTCCTTGAACATATTCAAGTTTGTTATAGATAAAGCTTTGGAGAAATTCAAACTCGATGAACTAGTCGAGCTCTACGAGTTATGGCTAAGGTCTTTCTTCATATTAGATGAGGAAATCGCGCTTGAAGATCTAGAAAGAGCTGTAAAGCTTGCTTCTAATCTTTTGCGTACTCTTAGCTCAATTTAACACTATCCTTTATGAATTTTTCCAGTTTTTCTTTAGGTACGGCTCCTATCAATCTATCCACTTCTTCTCCTTTGTTGAAGATTATCAAGGTAGGTATAGCCATTATACCATATTTCTCGCTTACTTCTGGGTTTTCATCCACGTTTAACCTAGCAAACTTTATCTTTCCTTTATACTTAGAAGCTAGTTCTTCGAGTATAGGTTCTATGATTTTACATGGCATGCACCATTCTGCCCAAAAATCTACTAATACAGGCTTATCGCTCTTGATCACCTCGTCATCCCAGTTCTCATTCGTAACCGTTACTAAGTTCTCTTTAGGCATATACTTATAGCTTAAGGTCTTTTATATAAAAATAATTATGAAACTTTCTAAATCGATCCCCGCAGCATTAGGAATGATAGGAGGCTTCACGAACATAATTTGGACTGGGGTTGTCTTCTTGATCATGTTCGCATATGTAGAAGTGAGCGGTGGGAGATCAGATCTTGGATTGGCTTCTTCGGTTTTTTTCGCTATACTTTCTGCTTTAGCATTAAGGAGCTCAGCTAGGTTTGATTTGAATAAATCTTCAGCTAAATTGACTTTAGCTTGCACCATTTTATTCATAGTGAATTCTTCCCTGTTTAGTTTTATGATTGCAAGAAATATCAGCGAATTATTTCTTTTCTTTTTGATACTGCTAGGGCCAGGCTTGATATTCTTAATACCTGCTTCTTATCTACAAATAGAGAGATTAAAGAAGTAAATCTTCGAATATCTTTTCAGCTTCTTCTCTAGAATTCACTTCTTTTACGGTTATCCTTCCGTTAGAGTAAATGCTTATGAGCTTATCCTTGTAATACCCTCTTACTATAAGCCTGGTGTCCAAGATTTTCTTCTCTAACTTCTTCTTTGCAATTTCTAGACTTTCTTTGACGAATTTAGGGTTAAGGATGGCCACATAACCCTTCTCATCACCGCACATGTTAGTTACTGCTTTTATTTTCCTCAATTCATTAGTAATCTCGGTAAGCTCTGTTATATACTTTCCCGCTTTCTGCATTGATTATGAACTAAGGATAAACAAATTATATTCTCTATTTAATCATATTGTGATGAAGGATGTTTGGGAAGAAAGGAGAAACTATTTTATTAAAAGATTATTAAAAGAAAATTCTGAAGGAAGAGTCGATAAAGATATTTTAGAATTACTCTTGATCATCAATTCCAATGAAAACTATTATACCTTAAGTTCTTGTAGCGGTAGAATTCAAATAATAGAGGGCAAAGACTACTCGGATAGGAAAAACATAAGGAGCATTGCTAAGTTTCACTATGACATAAATAAAGATGAGCTCATGAAAGTCATAGAAAATATCAAAGGAGATTTCGCATGGATTTCTTTACAGCCGCCTATCATTCATATAGCTTGTAAAAGCTTTGATGATGCCTTGAAGATTTTAAAAGCCGCAAGGGGCTCAGGTTTCAAGCATAGCGGTATCATCTCTAGAAACGTTGATAGATTCGTAGTAGAGTTGAACTCAAGCCATAGGTTAGATATACCCTTGAAATATGAAGGAAAGTTGCTAATTAAACTAGACGAGATCGATGCTCTCATTA
>JBEPYP010000195.1:0-2579 GCA_041641355.1 Thermoproteota archaeon
TGAGTGATATAATACCTCACCTTTTTCGTTCAAAAAAGCCCCGCAGAATCGACAATACCTTCTTATAAGCTTTCTAGAGCATATTGGGCAAACAGGAGGTTCCTTTGCAACTTCAGGAGGTTTTACGTTTGTGAGTAACATTCTATAAGCTAGGAAATATTGCAATTTAGAGCGTGGCTTGAAACCTAAGAATTCTTCTATCGACTTTAGTTCTTCCGAACTAGGGTTCCATGAATTAGCTGATATTTTCATGATTTTCCATACACCTGTACCGGTGTTTACTGGTTCTTTAGGCCTCCAGGCTATTTCTTTAAGACCTTTAGATTCTAAGTAAATCCTTAAGAGGAATTTCGTTTGGAATTCGGCGCTTATCATGCAATGCAAAGGTATTACGAGGATTTTCTCCCTTATAGCTGGCGAATACAAAGGAGCCTTTACCCTCATGCCCAGAAGTCTTCCCACCTCTATCGTTGGTAACCAAGCTTTCTCTTTCATACTCTTTAACCATTCTTTGAGTTCAGATTCGCTTCTTTTTGCTAAGAACTGATAACCCAAGAACATTTCATCACCTCCATCACCTGATAATAGACATTTGCATCCTTCTCTTTTGGCCCAAGAAATCGTCATGTAATGTACTGCATCGGCAGAGACTTCCACGGGATCTATAGTCTTTAAATTAGCCAGCACCCAGTCTATAGCTTTGATGAACTCTTCACTCGAAGGCCTTAATATGATGTGAGTCTTTATGTTGAGCTTCTTAACTACCTCCTTAGAGTAGAATACGTCGCTACCTCCTAGATCTGCGGTTATGACTTTCAGGCTTTCTCTTTTAGGATGATTGAATACGATAAAAGTGGTATCTATTCCTCCAGACAATAAGCTGCAATCTCCTTCTTCTGCTTCTTCAGTTACTATGGAAGCTATTTCTTCTGCATAATTCAAACATTCTTCTAAAATTCTATGCATTTAATTATCGGATAAATAATCCATATAAAAAAATTTGGAAGGGCATCGTCAAGGCTATGGCGATTATCACCCAAATAGAGCTGACTAGAATAGCTATCCTAAGAGCTCTAACTATATCTTGGGTTTCAGGACATCTGGAATCTGCATTAATGACGTAGTGGGAAGGTTTCTCTAATCTTACTTCTAGAGCACCAGCCATAGCAGAAATAGGATGTCCAGCATTCAAGCTCTCCGTTGCTCTGTTCCATTTTATCCATGTTCTAATGGCTTCGTTTATGTTACCTCTTGCAATGAACGATGATAATGCTATCATTAATGCCGTTAACCTAGCAGGTATTAGATTCAATACAGTATCAACCTTGGCAGAGAACCAACCTACTTCACGATACTCAGGAGTTTTATAGCCTATCGCTCCATCTAAGGTATTGGATAACCTTTGCAACATTGCTCCTAAAGGGCCTAGGAAGGCATAATAGAATAAAGGCGATGTAAAACCATCTACTAAGCTTTCTGCCAAACTCTCTATAGAAGCAGAGATCACTCTTTGTTCATCTAGTTTGTAAACATCCCTTCTAACTATTTGCTGTACCCACTTTCTAGCCTCATCCAGGCCCACTTTGAAGGATAGATATGCTTTGTAGCATATATCTAACAAGAGCTTTAAAGAAAAAGAGAGTTTCAAAATTATCGCAGAAGCCAATATCCATAGGAGCTGATTTATCTGGTATGTTATTATTAAAATCAAAGCTAAAGGAATTAAATGCGAAGCTACGATTAAAATCCATATCAATATCCCTTTGAGCTTTCCAGAATGGGGTTTACCTAGCTTTAAAGCCATGATGTAAGAAGTATGAACAGGATGCATTTTCAAGAATATACCCTTATGCTCTGGGTATATGATATCTAGTATTAAAGCTAAGATTAAAGAAATGATCGCTAAATCCCATTCAGGAACTAGTGCTTTCAAGAATTCCATTTGTTCATTAGCTTAGAACTAAAGCTGCAATTATTAAAGAGAACATCCTGTTGACTTCGAAAGTGAAACCTGCTACGTCACCATTGGCGAAGCCTATCCTATTAGTTGCATCTCTCGATACTAAAAACGCTGATATGATTCCAGCTATGGATATCAATACTCCTGCAAAGATGTCTTTTAACGTGAAAAAGGCGATCGTGAATAATATTGAGACCAGTAAGAGATACAATAAGTAGTTAAAATATCTAGACTTTGTTCTAGTGTTTAAACTAAAGGTTTTAGCTAACCCTTCATAGGGTTCTATTGGGCTTAAAGCTAATGCAAGATACATGGATTCAGCTGAGGAAACGTAGATCAAAGCTATTACGGGGAATAACTCAATGAAAGATCCTAAGAAAGTCTCTGAGGCGATTTTAGACAAACTAGCCATGGCTCCTAAGCTAACTATCAAATTTGCCACTATGGCTATAACTGCGAAGGAGCCTTTCCTTGGGTCTTTAAGTATTTCTATCGCTTTTTCTCCGTATGTTCGAGAACCTATAGCGTCTGAGTAATCTGAGAATCCATCTAAATGAATAGCGCCGGTCACTAGAATATGGATTAGCACGTATATTGAGCCTATTAGAAAAACATCAGC
>JBEPYP010000196.1:0-2563 GCA_041641355.1 Thermoproteota archaeon
GAGGACAGGTTTTCTCCTTGAAAGAACAAGCCTTTGTAGAAGCTGCTATAGCCATAGGTTCTCCTAGAAAGGATATAGTCCTCAAATTCATTTTGCCTAATGTATTGCCTTCAGTGCTTGTCTTGACCTCTTTGAACATAGCTGATGCAATAATAATAGAAGCATCGCTTTCATTCCTTGGATTGGGCATACCTGTGGATATACCTGATTGGGGAAATGACATAGGACAAGGTAGGAGGTTCTTTCTAAGCGGTGCATGGTGGGTAGGGTTATTTCCTGCTCTGATGATAATATTAACAGTGATAGGATTCAGCATGTTAGGAGAAGGGTTGGATGAAAAATTCAATCCTAGGCTTAAGCTGAGATGAAGGAATTAGCTCTATCAATAAAGAATCTAAGCGTAGAATATGATTTAAAGGATGTTAGAATCAAGGCCTTAGAAGACGTGGCTCTCGATGTCCAAAGGAATGTCTCCTTAGGTATTGCAGGAGAATCTGGATCGGGGAAATCGACTTTAGCTTTGGCTATTTTGAGATTATTACCTACCTATGCTAAGCTCAAAGGAGAAATAAATTACAGCGGCAGGAATTTGCTTGAGTTGAAGGAGGAAGAGATGAGGAAGATAAGGGGTTCTAAGATTTCGATGATATTCCAAGAACCTTCTTCAATATTGAACCCTGTGATGAGCATAAAGGAGCACTTCATAGAGCTTTTCAAGACGCATTATAAATACATCGATGAAAAAGAAGCCATAGAAAGGGCTTCAAAATTGCTGGAAGAAACAGGGATACCTAGCGAAAGGCTTAAAGATTATCCCCACATGCTCAGCGGAGGCCAAAAGCAAAGAGTAGCGATAGCTTTAGCTTTAGCGTTAAACCCTGAAATATTGATAGCTGACGAGCCAACTACTGCCTTGGATGTTTTAATAGAAGCCCAAATTTTAGAGTTATTCAAAAAGCTGAAGAAAGAAAAAGAATTCACTTTCATATTAATAACCCACAATCTAGGAGTGCTAGCTGAGACCGTAGAAGAACTAGCGGTATTTTACGCAGGAAAAGTAGTTGAGATGGGTAAGTTGAAGAAGGTTTTCGAAGAACCATTGCATCCCTACACAAAACTCCTCTTAGAAGCTGTTCCTAGCATTGAAGAGGACAAAAAGTTAGGATTCATACCAGGATCTCCTCCAGATTTGACGAATCCTCCCAAAGGATGTAGATTCCATCCTAGATGCCCGTTTGCCTTTGACAAATGCAGATTGATAGAGCCTAAGCTAGAGAAGATAGGAGATAGATTGGTAGCATGCCATCTTTACAAATGAAGCTGATAGAAACGATCGATTTAACGAAGCTTTTCGAGGTTAAAAGAGGTATATGGGAGATTTTGACCAGGGAACCTAAGAAATACGTTCATGCCGTAGAAGGAGTTAACTTAGCTATAGAAGAAGGTGAAATATTCGCGCTAGTAGGAGAATCTGGATCGGGGAAAACTACTTTGGGAAAGCTTTTAGTCAAATTGCTAGAACCTACTTCTGGTAAGATATTCTTTGAAGGAAAGGAATTGAGCGCTTTGAAGGATTATTCAAGCTTGAAGGAATTCAGGAGGAAAGCCCAAATGATATTCCAAGATCCCTATGGTTCTTTAAACCCTAGAAGTAAAATAGGCAAAAGCCTGAAATACGTTTTAGACCTGCATGGGCTATATGAAGATAAGGTAAAGAAAGTCCATGAAATCCTCGAAAGAGTAGGTCTAAGCCCGGCGGAAAGATTCTATGAAAGATATCCCCATGAATTGAGCGGAGGTCAAAGACAAAGAGTTGCTATAGCTAGAGCTTTGTTGTTGAAACCGAAGTTCGTAGTAGCAGATGAACCCGTAGCTATGGTAGATGTATCGCTTAGGGCCCAGATATTGGATTTGATGCTTGAGCTTAAGAAAGAATATAACTTAACTTATTTGATCATAACCCACGATCTATCCATGGCCCATTACATAGCAAACAGGATAGCTATAATGTATCTAGGAAAGATAGTAGAAATGGGGGAAAAGAGGGAGCTTTTCAACAAACCATTGCATCCATATACACAGGCTTTGATAAGCGCTATACCTAGAATAAAAGGAACGAAGGAAAGGATGATAATACAGGGCGAGGTTCCTAGCGCGATAAATCCTCCCAAAGGATGTAGATTCCATCCTAGATGCCCGTTTGCTTTTGATAAATGCAGATTGATAGAGCCTAAGCTCGAGGAAATAGAAGGTAGATTAGTAGCATGCCATCTTTACAGCTAAAAATCAATAAAATTAATTTAAATTGGCTATAACAAATTAATCTTAAAAAAATTTTAAAAGGGATCTCTATAGAGAGGGTATGTCATTAAAAGAAATGCTTAAAGAGGCTATAAAGAACAAAGGAAAGGAAGAAGTAAATAACGCAATAAGGATCCTAGATCCTGTGTTCAACTACCTTGGAGCTGAGATCGTCGATATAAAAGAAGGAGAAGCGGTCCTTAGCTTTCCCTACAAGAAGGAATTATTGAGAAGAGGAGGTATCCTTAACGGCGGAATAATA
>JBEPYP010000197.1:0-2561 GCA_041641355.1 Thermoproteota archaeon
CTTTTCCTAGACTTATTAAGCCCAGGATTCTTTTCAACGAGTGAATTAATAGATGAATCGTTAAGAAATAAGGACAATCCATTGTTTATTAGAAGAATGAAAGAGGATATGCGCGATTTTGAGGGGAAACCCATTTTTACAAATCGTTATCCAAAAACAATAAAATTTGTACTTTCAGAGAAAGAGACTAACTTATATAATGCTCTCTCAAATTATGTAATTTCTCAGTATAATTTGGCTTTGGCAAGGATAAAGGAAAGAAAAAGAAGGAACATCGCCTTTGCCTTACTAATACTGCAAAGAAGGATGGCTTCTAGTGCTTACGCTCTGTTGAAATCCCTTGAAAGAAGAAAAAAGAGACTCGAAGAGTTACTAAAGGCACCTGAACTTCCAAAAGAAGAATTAGCCATTGATTTAGAGGAAGTTGATGATTATGAGGAAAGCGAACGCTGGGAATATGAAAAGGAGTGGGAGACATTAAGCATTGCGGAGAATAGAGAAGAACTAGAAAAGGAAATTAAAACACTCTCAACGCTTATAGAACAGACAAAAGAGGTCCTCAGGGAAGAGTGTGAAGTCAAACTACTAGAACTGAGAAGGGCGATCGAAGAAGGTTTCAGGAAAATTAGAGAAATCGGTGGAAATGAAAAAATTTTGATATTTACAGAATCCAAGGACACAATGGAATATCTGGTAAATAAAATAAAATCTTGGGGTTATTCTGTCAATTTTTTGCATGGTGGTATGAAGCTTGATGAAAGGATTAACGCAGAGAAAATTTTCCAGCATAAAACCCAAATTATGGTTGCAACAGAAGCTGCGGGCGAAGGAATAAATCTCCAGTTTTGTCACTTAATGATCAACTATGATATACCTTGGAATCCGAATCGTTTAGAGCAAAGGATGGGTAGAATTCATAGATATGGACAGCAAAAAGATGTGTATATTTTCAATTTAGTTGCAGAAAATACAAGGGAAGGAAAAGTTTTGTCTAAGTTGTTAGATAAACTAGAGGAGATAAGAAAAGCCTTGGGAAGTGATAAGGTTTTTGATGTTATCGGTGATATATTTTATGGTAAAAACCTTTATCAGCTTATTCTTGAAGCAGTTGCAAACGCGAGAAACATTGATGAAATAATAGAGGAAATAGACATTAAGGTTGATGAAAATTACATTAGGAAGGTGAAGGAGGTTCTTGGAGAAAGCCTAGCTACAAAACACATTGATTATACGAGAATTAAAGAGATAGCTGAAAAAGCTAAGGAATACAGGCTAATACCTGAATATGTAGAAGAATTCTTTAAAAGAGCATTTGAAAAAGCAGGCGGAAAACTAAAAATTCAAAAAGACGGTTTAGTTTCTATAGAGTTTGTTCCCGATGAGATAATGAAAATAGCCAGCGACGTTAATTTTAGGAATAAATATGGCTCAATTTTGAGTAAATATCCCAAAGCTACATTTGATAAGGATGTAGCATTTAAAAATCCTGAAGTAGAATTTATTTCATTTGGCCATCCATTGTTTGAAGCTTTGCTTAGGTGGGTTAAGATAAATTACTTCTCCAATTTAAGAAGAGGAGCAACATTTGAAGATCCTTCTGGTAGATATAATGGAATTCTATGGATATTTGAGGGAGAAGTAAAGGATGGAAAAGGTGAGATTGCGGGTAAAAAGCTAATATCGATTTATGATGACGGAAACAAATTAGAGGAAATTAACCCAGCTATTTTATGGGACCTTATCCCCTCGGAAAATGATGAACCCATCCCTCCATTTATTTCTAAAGAAAAAGTAGAAGAATACGCTATACATCTTGTCGAAAAATATAAAGATGAAATATTTGCTGAAAGGAAAAGACAAGCTGACGTAAAAAAGAGATATGGAATAAGATCGTTAAAGTATTTGATAGATGAACTTAATGCGGAGCTAGATGACCTTTACAAAAAACAAGCCAAAGGTGAAGATGTGGACCTTGCTATCTATAATAAAGAGGAAAAGAAAAGAAAACTTGCTATCTATAATAAAGAGGAAAAGAAAAGAAAATATGTCAGAGCTTTAAATGATTTAAATGATGAAATAGAAAGAGAACTTTGCCTTACCATTTCTAAACCTAAAATTATAGGAGCAGTGTACATAAAATCGAGAACTCAAATTCCAGAAATGATACCCAATGAAGAAATAGAGAGAATCGGAATGAAAATAGCTATGGAGTATGAGATTAAGCAAGGAAGAGAGCCAGAGGATGTTTCGAAAGAGAACCTAGGATTTGACATACGTTCGAGAGGAAAAGATGAAATAAGATATATTGAAGTTAAAGCAAGAGCTGATGAAGGACCGGTAGCTTTGACCCCCAACGAATGGTTTAAAGCTAAGAGATTCAGAGAACAATATTGGCTATACGTAATTTTTAATGCAACTAAAAATCCTTTACTTAAAATTATAAATAACCCAGCTGAAAACTTGAAATTCGAAGAAAAAATCGAACTAGTTCGCATCGTGATTCCGCTGGAAGAATTAAAAAGCAAAGGGGTAAAAGCATGAAAAATGAAGAAATAGAAAAA
>JBEPYP010000198.1:0-2535 GCA_041641355.1 Thermoproteota archaeon
GCTTGTCCTGTTTTGGAGCTATGTATAACTGAGCAGCCACAGCCTTCTATTAGCGTTGAATTCCCTCCTTTGTAATTAACTAAATCGCAACCGCAGTTAGGATGATGCTTACCTCTCCTTAAAGTTCCTCTGTAAAGCCCATCTTCGAGTCTCCTTCCAGTTTTCTTCTCCCATTCTGTTACGGGTATTCCGTATTTCTGTTGTATCCTATCCCTATAGAATTCGGGTATAACATTGAATGAACAGAATGGAATTATCCTGAGATCTGGCGTTAAGTAGTGTATATCACATCTCTGAAGTCTTTCCTCATCTTGATTATACTTATCTTGGAAATGCATCATTCCTAGGAATAGGCTCTTTAGTTGTAACTGGCCTACTGCTTCGTAGCTATTGTAAACTACTATATCAGAGATTAGCTTGGTGAAATTCAAACCTTTAGGTTCCTTTTCTTTATCGATGAAACTATTGAATTTATAGAGGAATTTAGCTATGGTTATCACTCTAGGTTTTCCTCCTCTTACTTCGTCTGCTTCTTCTTCCAGGAATTCCAGCAAGCCCTTAAGGTCAACGAATCTAGTTATAGGCACCAATTTGTTCGATTCCTCGTCTCTAAACACATATGTACCTGCTCCGCATGCGAAGTGTATTGAAAGCTCATACTTAGGTTTTCTAGTCAAGAATTGTATGAAATCGCTTAAAGGTGTGCATGAAGGTACTGGGAACCAATCTTCTGCGGCTATTTCCCCGTTTGTCTGTTCCTCAATTCTATGAATACAATCTGGTATTGTTATTCTATACTTCTCTCTTTCGCTCTTAGTAAGCCTTCCTGTCAAAGAGACAGGTTGGAAGTTCACCGCTCTGACTATATCCATGTTTCTTTGAGCAAATCTTATTATAGCTCCGAGCTCATGATCATTTACGCTCTTTATTACCGTAGGAACTAATACCACTCCTAGGTTTGCTTTCCTGCAAGCATCTAATACATATGGCACTTCCCAATGATTCTTGGGATTGGTTCTCGGTGTTACGCCATCAAAGCTAAGATAGAGGTTTGAGACGCCGGCTTTCCTTAAGGCTATAGCATATTCAGGTCCTCTTAAAGCTATGGTTATGCCGTTTGTATTTAGCTGGATATGATCAACCCCTTCTGCTTTTATTGCCTTAACGATGTCTATCAGATCTTCCCTTAAAGTAGGTTCACCACCAGTTATTTGAACAGAATTTCCTGGTACTGGTCTTTCACTTCTTAACATTCTGACCATTTCTACGATTTGCTCCAAACTGGGTTCATAAACATATGCTCCTTCTAGACCTTTTTTGACGTAAAAGAAGCAGTACCAGCAAGTTAGATCACATCTATTCGTCACGATGATATTTGCTAAAGCAGTATGACTTATGTGATTGCTGCATAGACCACAGTTATAGGGACACATGCATCTCTCTAAAGGAACGTTAGGCGCTAGAGTTCCTTTTCCATCTTTCCAATACGAACTGAATTTTTGATACATTCTATAGTCTCCGAAGTAAAGCTCTTCTGTTTCTCCATGTACTGGACAAGTTTTAGTCATGTATACTTTTCCATCTTTTTCATAGACGATTGCAGAGATGAGCCTGTTGCATTCTGGGCAAATACTCTGAGTATGTCTAATCACGTTAAGAGATTTTTTCTCCTTAGATTTTTTGGACTCAATCTGTATTAACTGAGCCATTAAGCAGAGATGGGGTGTATCCTTAAAAAGATTTTCTAACAATTCACCAGTAAAAAAGTGACTTTTGATCTTTGTTTTTCCCTTTGTAATTCGAGATGTATTTAAAGGTATAAAATTGTAAGAAACTGTAATCGAATAATGAGCGACAACATAAAAGAGCTACTCAAAGAGCTTGATTTCAATGACGAAGAGATAGATGTATACCTTTATATATTGAAAAAGAAGGAATTCGATTCTAAGCAAATATCAGAAACTCTCGGGATGGAAGAGGAGAAAGTCAATAGGATATTAGAGAATTTTCTTAAAAAATCACTCATAATAGTTTCAGCTTCTAATAAGTTTAAATGCCTTCACCCTAGGATGGGGTTAACTAACATTTATAAAAGCTGGGAAGAATCGATGATCGTTGCTATGAGGAGGAAAAGAGCAAAAGTAGAATTTTTAGTTAGGAATTTATCACAAATTTATGAGCAATAAAAAATGTGATCATGTGATTACGTATTACGGCGCCATAAACATATGGGCAAGATTGCATGTTGAAGGGGTAATAGATGTTTATCATTGCAGGAAATGTAAAGCGCTTTTTGCTGATTTAAGAAAAGTAGGAATACCGATCATGTTAGAGCCTAAGCTTGGATTTGAAGAACTTAAAGAAGATAATGAATGGCTCTTATTGGTTTGTATAGCTAATGATGAGCATAAATTTAACTTAGTTCAGGGTAAGATAGGCTCTAAGATAGTCCATCCTTGCTTAAAAGGCGATCTTGAAATAACGATAGAGAAGGAAGAAGAACCATTCAAAACAGGAGAAGTATGGCATAGAGTA
>JBEPYP010000199.1:0-2533 GCA_041641355.1 Thermoproteota archaeon
ATCTTCGCGATGTCTTTAAGTTGGGCAGTGCTAAGCATAACATTTCAAATTGGTTTGAACAGCGAAATTTTCCTTAATTTCAATTTGCTCGAATATTCCATTGCAATAAAAAACACGATAATCGGCAAGAAATTATTTTGTCAAGCCAGCACTGATCCTTCTTATTATAACATTTCTTCGAAGATTTCGATCTATTTCGAAATAAAGAAATATGAACTGAAAGGTGGAGTATCTGAAGATTTACTTTGTTCTAAGGGAAAAGAACCAAGCGAATTTGTCAATAAAGCAGAAGCTATAGGTGCTTATTTGAATTCTTCATTAATAATCGTTAGAGTCATCGTCTATGGCTTGCCCTAGAGCACAAGCCAGGATCATAGAATCGCTTTTAGCTTCCCTTATGATCACCACTACATTGATTTTGGTCAACCCTTATTTCTTGAATACTTCCTTGATAAAAGAAGAAAATTACAAAGAAGATCTGGCCTCTAAAATTTTGAGCTTTATGCTATATAACAACATTTTAGGAAGAGCATATCATGGAGATTATTCTTTAATAACAGAGACTTTGGAGAAAACGATTCCCTTGAAATACGGGTTTAAGATAGCAATATATGATGAGAATTGGAGCTTAAAATGGAGTTTTGAAAGGAACTTCAATGAGAGAAACTCTAGGTCTGCTCAGATTATTCTAAACGGAAATGGAAAAGCTTATACTTATATCCTAATTTTCGTTCTCGCGATAAGCTAAACATGAATAATAAAGCACAAGCGCTTATCTTCGCTTCCTTTGTGATCTCAATGCTCATCATATTCCTAGCTTTATCCGTCAATTCAGTAGAAATTTTAAGAATTAAAGAGGATGAGGAGCTCAAGATCGCTATGATTTACTATTTATATTCTCAATCTTTAGCCTATGGCACCCAAATGGCGATTGAGAAGTACGCGAATAATATGATATACAATGCTAGCAAGACTATTGAGGCAGCTAGCTTCGCTGAGGGAAATGCAACTGAATACTTGCGAAAGACTCATTCAAAAATCAAGTCTTTAAGTAAAATGAAGTTAGATGAATTAGACAATATAAATATAAGTATAGAAAGTACTGCGCTCAGAGGGAAAGGTTCCTCATTTAATATAAAAGTTTATAATAATGTTTCAACTTTTATGATAATTTACACAATAATTAAAGAAAGTAAAATAGTATCAATAAATGAAAGCATACAGCCATATTATAAAGTTATAATTGAATATAATGTATCAATATTTTTAAAAGATACATTTACAATAAATAGTTCTGAAATAAAAATAAATATTCGCTCGAATACTGGAGAAATAAATTTCATAGCGACTGTTAATAATAACGAGATAGTCTTGGTATTTGATATAAGTTACAAAGACAAAGTAGTGATATTACTAGAGGATGAAAGAGGCATAGTTAGTTGGTTGTTGGCTTAAATGCCCATCAACATATCAGACCTGCTTGTAGTATTGGTTTTAATTTCAATAGTGATGATTTCTTTTTACTCTAGCACATCTCTAACCCATTTAAACGAAGGCTTAAGCTCAGAAATAGCTTTGATTAAAGCTTTAGAAAGATTGAATAACGCAATCCAATTCGTCTATGGCCGTCCTCTCACTTCATTATCGCTCATCTTATTGCTTCCTCAAGGTTCTTGGATTTATATTCGAGATTCTGAAATTCAATTTAATTTGAATCTAAACATAAATTTATATGATCCTAATAAAATTATTTTAAAAATAAATAATGATAAAATAATATATGATAATAACAAAATAATTTTCAATGAAATCATGTTAAACGAAAAAATAAACAAGATAACTATAAAATATATCAGTGCTGAAAAGATATTGATAGAAAAAGTTTATTGAACCTTTATATCTCCTTCTAAATATCTTTTGATGGAGACTGTTCGCTTTAAGGCATTGCTTTATAAATCTTTAATGGAGCTGGGAAGAGCTACAGCTGAAGACATCGCTGCTTATCTATTAGCAAAGGGAATTGAAGCCACGCCGCAAAAGATCAGTCAGCACTTAATAAAGATGCCTGGCATAAAGTACAAAAAGCTATCCTATAAAACGATTTATTTCGTGAAGGGCGACAATGAATAGATGTTGTGAATGTGGCGGAGAATTAGTTAATGCAACGAATTCAGAGTTTTTAGTGTGCAAACAATGCGGATTGCTGAGCGATATAAGGGTCTTTTCTTTCTTAGGTGATTCCTTTCCAGAAGAAAGAAGTATAGCTAAAAGAAAGAAAATTAAAATAGAAGCTAGCTATTCCAGATTGTTGAGAAGCTTAAGACTTCCTAAGAAATACGAGAAGAAGATTAATGATGAAGTATTAATAAAAGTTAAAAAAATTAGTGAAGAAATTAAAAACCCTGCTATTAGGAGAAAGAAATTTTATGAAATACTAAGAGAATCAAAATATAATTTTTTAGATGTAAATCTTATTGAAGAAATAAAAAAATATAAGAATATTGCAAAAGTTTTTTTAAACGGAAACGGATCT
>JBEPYP010000200.1:0-2522 GCA_041641355.1 Thermoproteota archaeon
GAGAGATGAGGTTCTTAGATCCTGATAAGCATATGATAATTGATACGAAGATTAGAGGAGGGAGCGTGGATTTGGTCAAGAACTTTGAAAAAGGTAAAGACATACCCTTAGCAAATGACACAAGCTTCGGTGTAGGCTTTGCGCCTTTTTCTCAGGTTGAGAATATAACATTAAATATAGAAAGACATTTAAACGATAAAAAAATAAAAGAAGAATACCAAGCAATTGGAGAAGATATAAAAGTGATGAGTATAAGAACAAACGATAAAGTAAAAATAATTATTGCATGCGCTTTAATATCTAAATTTATTAATAATAAAGAAGAATACGATAGAATAAAAAATATTGTTAAAAAAGAAGCAGAATATATCGTGGATAAGAATCTTAAATACCAATATGAAATTGTCGTAAATGCTGCTGACGATTATGAGAAAGGTATTTATTATCTAACTGTCACGGGAACAAGTGCCGAGCATGGAGACGATGGTCAGGTAGGAAGGGGCAATAGAGCGACAAGTTTAATAACACCTTTTAGATCCATGACTCTAGAAGCTACAGCGGGCAAAAATCCTGTATCGCACACTGGTAAACTTTATTCTATCACTGCTCAAAGGATCTGTGAAAAGATCGTAGAAGAATGCAACGACATAAAAGAGACTTATTGTTACTTAGTTAGTAGCATAGGACATCCAGTTACGGAACCAAAAGCAGTAGGAGTTAAGATCATTCCTGAGAAAAAAGGTCCAGATGAAGCTACTATTAAATCAATAGTCAGGGAAGAGTTGGATAATCTTCCTAATCTCTGGAGGGAAATTTTAGAAAGGAAAATAAGGTTATTCTGAAATCAAATCACTTATATTTTCTAAAAGGCTTAAAACCAATTTCTTCATCGTTTCTATATTTTCTTTGGTAGTCAAACTCAAATTTGAATGTATGTATCTAGCAGGACATGAAATGACCAAGGAAGGTATTCCTCTGCCTGAAAGATGTATAGCACCAGCATCAGTTCCTCCATAAGCAGGTCTTTTGATTTGATACATTATCCCTAGCTCTTTAGCTATCAATAAAGCTTTGTCGAAGAGTCTTTTATTGGAGATTATAGTTTTATCCATGAGTGTAATAGCTACACCATTCCTAAGACTTGTAGGCCGCCTTGAAATCTCTACGTTCGGTAAATCAGCCGCCGTGGTACATTCTAGAATAATGGCTATATCAGGTTCTTCTTGATTGGCTAAAACCTTAGCGCCTCTTGTACCGACTTCTTCCTGAACAGTGGCTCCTATAATTAGTTCGTAATCTAAAGAATTAGCTATTTGAGCTAACTCTAGAAGTAATGAACAGCCTACTCTATCATCTAATGCTTTAGCCATTATCACATTTTTTTGTTTTATAAATTGGGAATAAGGCACGACAAAACTTCCTATAGTTACCCCCTGTTCATCTAATTCCTTTTTACTCAGCCCCGTATCTATAAAACATTCTTCTATCTTCATTACCCTGCTCGCTTCTTCAGGCTTTAGTATATGCGGAGGAATGGTAGAAAACACGCCCAAGATTTTTTCTTTACCTAAAATCCTCACAGGCATGCCTAAAACTATCCTATCATCCCAGCCTCCTATAGGAGTTACCTTGATGAAACCGTTATCATCTATATCTTGCACCATGAATCCAACCTCATCCATATGGGCACATACTAGCACCCTAGGTCTCTTTGAAGATTGATTTCTAGCGATCAAATTACCTATTCTATCCACCTTCACTTCCAGCTTACCGGACAATCTATCTTTTAAATACTCTCTAACTTCGTCTTCAAAACCGGATGGACCGTCTAAACTAGTTAGTTTTTCCAGGTCTTCTAAAAGCATATGATATAAAGGATCAAACATGCATTTATTTTAATTCTCAGGTCTTGAGAATTAACTATGTTCCTAAAACACCAGTTTGAATTTCTTGAGAATTAAAAGGAACTTGCCTCTCACGCTTTTATCAACCATTACCAAGATGAAGAAAAAGCTAAAGATGTAGACGAAGACTAATGTCAAAGCTAAGCTTGCTTGAGATACCAATTCAACAGGAATCTTGTCTGGTTTGAAAAGTAAAGATAGTCCTGAAGGAATTAACGCTACGAGAAGGTATTTTATTAACGAAGTAAAAGGAATTTGAATCTTTTGAATTTTTTTCAATTCCAAATAATTAAGAGAAAATGCTAAGGTGTTCATTATAAGCCAGATCATAGCCCAGTACATCGCCACTGATTCAGGACTTATTTCGTACACCCTAGCATAATACGCCAGCGAGATGAGTGATGGGTATTGAAAAGCTAACACCCCCATTTGAATTTTAACCACTTTAAAAAATATCGATCTAGATAATTTCTTATCATAAGAATCTATGTCTATTTTTTCTAAGCTGATTAAAGAAGAATACAGCAAAGAAGAAACATTCCCAATCATAAAACTTATTGCTAGAAATATTAGAGCTGGATAAGATGAAATGTAAACAGGTCTTAATATTGCAAGAAA
>JBEPYP010000201.1:0-2478 GCA_041641355.1 Thermoproteota archaeon
ATCCAATGTCGTTCATTATAGGAGCTTTAATAGTTACTTATGTAGATCCCCTAATAAGTTTAATCGGTTTATTAGGTAATAGTATAAAGCACCCATATAATAAAGAAAAGAGCGTAATAGGCACACTAACCGGATGCATTGTAGCCTTCCTGTTGGTTATGTTTTTCTCTGACTATGTTACTGCATTATACGTCGCAATTTTGGTTTACATCTTAGATAGCCTTCCAATTCCGCTCAGCGATAATTTCATATATCCTTTCACAGTCGCACTAATAGTTAAATTAACATGAAGCTAATCGAATTAAAACAGATTATCGAGAATTTAGGTAGAGATTTTGAATCCCATAAGATCCTATTTCATGAAAAAATCAATTACGCGATCATCGCCGCTAGAATTTTCAACAACCCGAAAGTATCGGAGCTTATAACAATTCTAGAGAATATGCCTTATATTAAGAAAAAACTAGAACTTTCTGTAGAACTAGTAAGATGGATTGCAACTAAAAGATTCGCTTTTACCAACGATTATTTTGAAGATTTAAAAACCGCCTTTAAATGCACACTGCTTTACTTTTTCGATTTCAAAAGCATTGCTCCTATAAGATACATAAAAGGGGTCTACCAAGAAGAGATAGAACGCGGGAATCACGTAGTATTGCATTTAGATAGTAGATACTCAGAGAGCCCCATAATGGCCCTCTTTGCGATATTATTAGCAGAAAAGCTGCGGGAGATGATCAATGCTTCTGCTTTTCATTTAAAGAATAGGAGGTCAAGGTTGAGGGAAATCGTAGATAAAAGATTTCCTAATTTAAGCATAACGTATAAGTATATTTTGGCAGATTTCTTAGAAAACTTTGAAGAAAAAATAGCAATACAAATCATAGACGATAATAAAGAAGAACTCGCTTCAAAATTTTTTTTAGATTCACTAATTGAAAAATATAATTTTACAATAGAATTATTAGAAATAATAGATAAAGATTTTTGGTTAAGAAATATAATAAAAAAGTATATAGATTTCATTAAGAAATCTATTTTAGAAAATTATGAAAAAGATTGTAAAATGACTATTATATCAGAAGAGATAAATAAAAAAATTTTAGTAGCTGAAGAACTTGAAAACTCTGATATTAGTAAAATTGCATTTTTACCTAATGAGCTTAAAAGGACCTTATTGTTAAGAGGACAGTTAAGCAACGGTACTCCAAGACAAATGAAGTTATACATTCCAATAAATGAAGATGTACAGAATAAAAATGCCTATACTACAATATTGCCCCTTGAGTTAAGAGATAAGCAAAATGACAGTATAGAAATAAGTTCGTATCGTTTTGTATGCGAAAGCTGTGGTGAAATTGGCTACACCTCTTACTGCGAAAAATGTAAAAGAGAAAAGAGAATTGCTTATTTTTGTGAAAAATGCGGAATAGCTAATCTAACAGATGAATGTATTTCTTGCGGAAAAGAAGTATCTCCTTTATTTACTATCAATATAATCCCTTCACAGCTTTTCAACCTAAACGCGAACGAGGAGGTGTGCTATAAAAAAATAAAATACCTGGAACCATTCTTTAAACCACAACTTAGAACCAAGTATGATATAAAGATCTCTGAAAAAGGGGTCACAGAAATTGAGCTAAAGGTGTTACCTTCTAACGAAATAGTCATCGATGATACCACTATAGAATTAAAGGAAAACGAAATATTGTTGCCTAGAACGGCCGTCTTGCACATGCAAAGAGTAATGAAATATCTGAAGGAAGCATTAGAAACTTTTTATAATTCAAAAGAAATAGGAAAAATTAATTTCGAAATAAATGAAGGGAGTGATCTCTTAATTTCGAGAAGTACTGGAATTGTTCATTATATCGTGAAGATAAAGAGAATTCTTGACATAGAGTATGCAGTGATACACCCTTTTTTGTATGAACTTCTCTTTAGTGAAGCTACAATCGGGAACGTTATCAGTTTACATATCCCCATAGATTTCTTACTTAACGCTTCCGCGCTATACTTTGAAGATGAAGCGGTCTGTTACATCATAACTGAACCGCCTATTCCAAAAGAAAGACCACAACAAAAATTAAAAGTAAAACTCCAACGCCCAGGCCTAACTGAAGAAAAGAGCTTCAGTACCGTTACCCTGAATTTTCGTTTAAAGCATAAGTTGCTTAAAGAAATAGTAGAAGTAACGAAAAGTAAAATAGAAACTTCGATTAAATGTCCAAAATGCGGTAATGCGATAGGCAGACCTCCTATATTTCTAAGATGCTCAAAATGCGGAAGTAAGTTAAACTATAGATGGGGTAGAAAGGAGCTAATGAGCGCTATTAAAGAGTTCGATAGCATCTTACAAGTCCAAGACATGATGAAGAAGTATAAAAGGATTAACAGGAAAATCAAGTGGTTCATCTCAGATTACCTTAAGGAAGAAGAACATTTTGAACGCTTAGATAAGTTTTTTAGTCAGTAACA
>JBEPYP010000202.1:0-2477 GCA_041641355.1 Thermoproteota archaeon
AACCGCTACATACTTCTCCATTGGAATTAAACCAAACTTTCTTTTCCTTGACCATAATAATCAAACTGACTTGAAAATTAAATTTTTTAAATATTATTAAAACGATTAAAGCTTCAATGAGAATAAATAAAGTCGCAGTCATAGGAGCTGGAACAATGGGACATGGAATAGCTGAGGTATTAGCTATAGCAGGATATAAAGTTTTCCTCAATGATGTTTCTGATGATATTCTCAAGAATGCCTTAGATAGAATAAAACTGAGTTTGGGGAAGCTATATGAAAAGGGTCAAATAAAGGAGAAGCCTGAAGCAATATTGAATAGAATAGAAACTTCTACAAACATTGAAGATGCACTAAAAGATTCAGATTTCATGATAGAAGCAGTGATAGAAAATTTAGAAGTTAAAAGGGAAGTTTTCAAGAAAGCGGATCTAATAGCGCCAAAGCATGCTATTCTGGCTACGAATACGAGCAGCTTGCCTATAGCTGAAATAGCAGAATTTGTTGAAAGAAAGAATAAAGTAATAGGATTGCATTTTTTCAATCCTCCTGTATTGATGAAGTTGGTAGAAGTCATTAGGAGTGAATACACGAGCGAGGATACGCTTAAAACTTCCTTAGAGCTTTGCAATAAATTAGAGAAGGAAACGGTAATCGTAAATAAGGACATAGCAGGGTTCATAGTGAATAGGATCTTAGCTAGAGAAATAAACGTAGCATGCATGCTTGCACATAAAGGTCTTGCGGGGATAGAGGAAATAGATGCGGTATTTAGATATAGATTGAATTTCCCGATGGGACCCTTTGAATTAGCAGATTACAGCGGGATCGATGTTTTCTATTACATTTTTGAAATAATGACGAAAAGAGGGTTCAAATTAAATATGTGCCCGTTAATAAAAGAGAAATTCGAAAGAAAAGAGCTAGGAGTAAAAAGCGGTATAGGTTTCTATAGTTATCCAGCCCCTGGAAAGTACCAGAAACCTCAGCTAGATAAAGAGAAAGCTACAAGCTTAGATCCCGTTATATTATTAGCTTTGCCCATAAACGAAGCTTGCTATCTTTTAAGAGAAAGCATTGCCAGTAGGAGTGATATAGACAAGGCTGTCATGCTAGGTCTGAGTTATCCTAAAGGCATCTTTAGATTTGCAGACGAATTCGGTATAGATAGAGTAGTAATAGCTATAGAGAAAATAAGGGAGCTTGGGATCGAAGATGTTGAAGTTGATCCTATATTGATTAAGATGCTAGAAGAGAAAACACTGGGGATAAAAGCTGGAAAAGGATTCTTTAAGTACTAGTATTTTACTCTTAAATCAGTTTAAAGTTTAGAAATTCATTAATGTTCTTTGAATAAAAATACAAAAGCATTATTTTGATTGGTAGAGTAATTCCAGATCCTGAATCTTATAATGCTGGAAATTAATTATTGATAAATGAAAACGTCAAATTTTTTTAGAATATTAACGTTCTCAGGCTTAATCTTATCTTCTTACTTGACTTATTTAACGTATACTGCTGCTTCTTGCCCACTGTATGGAGACTGCGACTTAGTGATAACTAGCCAGTATTCTAAAATCTCAGGAATCCCCGTTGCGTTTTTCGGAATACTAGGTTTTCTTCTCTTGCTTCTCTCCTTCGAGATGAAGAAAAACAACATTTTATTAGCTTCAGGTATTCTGGGAGTAATATTCGTAACATATTTACAATATGTGCAAATCTTCTTGATAAATCAGACATGCTTATACTGCACACTCACGCATGTTTTGTACATCTCCTCTTTTTTGATAGCATATTATACGCTTAAAAATGGATGATTCTCTAGAAAAGATAGCCCATGATGTAATTAGTTGCAGGAAATGCCCGGAACTAATAGAATACATAAAGAAAGTGGGTGAAAAGAAAAAGAGGGAATTCAAAAACTGGGAATATTGGTCAAAGCCGGTAGCTGGATTCGGAGATCCTAAAGCTGAGCTTTTCGTAATTGGCTTAGCTCCTGCTGCACATGGAGCGAATAGGACTGGAAGGATGTTCACAGGTGATAGCTCAGGAGATCTACTAATAAGAGTATTGCATAAATTTGGCTTCGCAAACCAGCCGTTTAGCAAAAGCAAGGATGACGGCCTTAGAATGATTAATTGTTACTTGTCAGCATGTCTTAGATGTGCACCTCCTAATAATAGACCTACAAGGGAAGAACTTGAAAAGTGCCAAGAATATTTGATAAGAGAGTTAAGGATAATCAAGCCTAAATGTGTAGTTTTACTTGGAAGAGTAGCATACGATACTTTCTTTAAAATATATAAGAAAACCTTTGGAAGTGAAATAAAAAAGCCTCCCTTTAAGCATGGCTCGGTATACAAACAAGGGGATTCCCCGTTTATAATAATATCCTATCATCCAAGCAAAAGAAATAGAAGTACAGGCGTCCTTAAAGAAGAAGAATTCGAAGAGATATTTTCTAAGGCCGAGAAGAT
>JBEPYP010000203.1:0-2441 GCA_041641355.1 Thermoproteota archaeon
TCATATATCTTTTATAATTTCCCTTGAAATCTTCTTCTCCTACTATCCATCCCCTATCTATTTTCACGTTTAAATCTATCTCTTCAATGTCAAGGGTCTCATTTCTTTCAGATAGGTAAAGATCAAGTAAGATGATGACGGGTAATTGATATCTTTCAGCGATGTTAAATGCTTCAATCGCTGTGTAGTAGCAATCTTTTACGCTAGTAGGTGCTATTATGACCTTTGGGAAGTCTCCTTGGCTTGCCCCTAAGGCTTGGAATACATCAGCCTGCTCTGTTTTAGTAGGCAAACCTGTAGAAGGTCCTCCTCTTTGGGAGTTCACTACTACGATCGGGGTCTCGGTCATTCCTGCTAAACCAATAGCTTCTGACATTAGGGAAAAACCTCCTCCAGAAGTCCCGCACATCGCTCTGACGCCTGCATGAGCTGCGCCTATTACCATGTTTATCACTGCTATTTCATCTTCAGGCTGTACGACAACGGTTTTACATGTTTTAGCATGTTCAGCAAACCAATGCAATATTGAAGATGCAGGTGTCATGGGATATGCTGCATAAAACTTACATCCCGCAACATAGGCTCCATAAGCCAACGCGAAGTTCCCATTCATTACAAGTCTTTTCTTATCAGATACTTCGAAATTTAAGGCTAATTTAGGGAAATTGGCTTGGGCATATTCAAATCCTGCTCTAGCAACCTTTATGTTCGTCTCTATTACATCTTTGCCCTTATCTTTGAAGATTTCTTCTATCACTCTTTCCAAAACAGATAGAGGTAATCCTACTAAGTAAGTGAAAGCTCCTATAGCTACGACGTTCTGCATAACGGGTAGAGTTGAGTATTTCCTAGCTATATCTTGCAACGGTATTTTATATTCCAAGAATTTCTTGACTTTTTCATTTTCTTTTATCTCGAATTTCTTAGGATCATATATTACAATACCTCCTTCTTTAAGCCACACAATATCTTCAGTAATGCCGTCTTTATTCAAAGTTATTAAAACATCAAAAGTGTCTCCAAAGTGATAAAGCTTATCGTTGGAGATCCTTATTTGATACCATACATGTCCTCCTCTTATAACTGATTGATATCCTCTGAAAGCGAAAACATGTAACCCGTTTCTAGAACAAAGCTTTATCACGATCTCTCCAGCGGATTCAATACCATCTCCAGCAGCACCAGCTATTCTCAAGGCTATAGATTTTCGCATTGAAAAAACAATCTAAGACCTTGTTTATATCCATTAATCGAATTTTTGTTTCAATATATTGAAAAATTCATTCGGGAATTTTTCTTATTTTTTACAAATTTTGCCAAATTTTTCTTAACTAGCACAAGACTTAAGCGTATATAAAGAAAGAATGAAGTATGAACAAGGAAAATTTCCTGGCAGCAATACCTAAAGTAAAACCTCCGATAAAGCCGCTAACAGCACCAGGAGACCCTATTGAGGATATGCCTATTTCACCACTCTAGTTTTAGTTTTTTTAAATTTATAAATAAGTTTTCTTACTCTTTTTTATGCAAGATATTAACTCTTTCCAAACTCTGTTAAGGTTTACTGAACGCGATTTCTTTACCTTTAATTTAATCGAAAAGTACGGACTCAAAAGAGGTCTCAAAGAAATCAAGAAAATGAAGGATCCCAATCACCTATCTTATAGTGGAATATTGTATAAGATCAAGAGCTTAATTAACAAGAGGTTGATTAGAATATGGCCAATAATAGACATACGAAAATTAGGATTAGAAATGTTTGCTTTAAAAGCTAAAATAAACATAAAATATGCTTCTATATTCGAAGAAATATTAGAAAAAATCAAACCTTTACCTACAATCTACTATAGCAGAGTATATGGAACGAGCAATTATATTGCGTTATTTTACGTGCCTTTCATGTATGAGAATGATTTCATAGAATTAATGAAAGAAATTGAAGACATGAGGCTTATTGAAAACGCAGAAGTCATGAAGGTAGATGAGACAATATACCCTACGCTAAGCTCTGACTGGTATGATTTCAAGACAAATAGTATAGTATTCAAATGGGAAAAGCTTAAAAAGGAAATCATTATTAGAAGAGAAAGGCTTCCTTTGATAGAAGAAGTCAAACAGCCTAGCTCCATCCCGGAATTGGATTATAAGGATCTTCTCATACTAGCGAAATTACAACCTGGTTCGTTCGTCAAACTTAATGAAATAGCTAGCAGTATTAACATGAAGGTCCATGATGTGAGATATCATTACAAAGAACATATTTTACCTAGTGGTGTCATACTTAAGTATGGCATACTCATATATCCTTTCTTGAAGAGTGAGCAAGCCGGGTATTATTTTTCATGGATAAGGTTCAAGGATATGGTTTCTAGGAGAGCATTCATCGATGCTATTAAGGATAAACTCTTCATTCACGGTTTCCGTTTAATAGGCAAAAAAGA
>JBEPYP010000204.1:0-2439 GCA_041641355.1 Thermoproteota archaeon
CCTGTCATAAAAACTTTGCTCAAACTCAACAAAACCCCTCTGTATTGCTCAAAGACCAGATTCAAAAATAAAAAGAATTTGATAAGGAAATATAAAGAAAGTCATGCAATTCTCATAATAAATCATGGATAAGGGTATTCTATTGACCACTTATAGATTCAGGGAAGATGACTGTGCCCAAGAAGCATGGTATTTACTCTCCAATCTTGGATATAGAGACTGCGATATGGTGAGACTAAAAATGCCAGGTCTAATTTTATTGAAGACGAACTTCGAACCTATCAAAGCTGTTGAAGACTTAATAGCATATGCTGAGGAAAACGTTTGGGGCATACGTTACATCTTAAAAGCTATACCTTTGGAAGCCATCATAGGAATAGATCATGAAAATATAATAGCCGTTGCTACTAAGCTAGCAAGCAAGATCGAAGAAGGATGTAAGTACAGAATTAGCATAAAAAGAAGAAATTCAAAAATATCTAGTAAAGAATTAATAGATAAGATAGCAGCTAATGTTAACAGGAAAGTAGACCTTGAAAACTTTGATTATATAATTTTAATCGAAATAATAAATGAGTATGCAGGAATTTCTGTAATTAAGAAAGAACAAATTTTTTCTTTACATCAAGTGAGACAAGATTCAATTAAGAAATTGATTTTGTAAATTATAACTGAATTTCTATATTTGAAATTTTCATTAATATTTCCTTAATAATAAAAGGACTCTTTATCTCATAAATTTTTTTCAAAATTTCTTCTTTTTCTTTACTATAAATTTCTAAAAGATTTTCATCTTCTTTTTTAGAAAATTTTTCTAAAATATCTGAAATGATGTTTTTAACTTTCCCCAAATCTTTATCGGCACATACAACCACAGCATTCCTAGTATGAATTCCTACACCAAGCATCTTTATTGCATCTGATATTTGCCTTTTACCGCTTAATCTTATCAAAAATTCTATGGAAAGATCTCTAGCTATATTTTGGGCAGTAGAGAAAGCTCTATATGCTCTATATATGCTGCTTATTATTTGAACAGAACCGCATACCTTATCTGCATCTACGATTTGCAGCAACTCGCATTTTTTTCTAGAATCATCTAAATAATCGAAAATCTCTTTTAGGTTGATTTCTTTAAGTACAAAGGAAGAAAAACCTCCCCAAGAACCAAATTTGTCTAAGTAAAAAACCTTCAACTCTTTCTAGCTTTTATCAATAATATAGCAGAAGCTATATCTCCTTCGGTTTCCTTAAGAGCAGATATTGCTTCTTCTCTGCTTGCACCAGTTTGTTGCATAACTAATTGAATGTCTTCCTCAATAGGCTCGTAGCTTATTTGCTGCTTTTCCTCTATTTCTTCAGCGGCTGAGATTTGATATAATTTTTGACCGCTTATCTTAGTTATCATAACTTCAGGATGCTTTAATATTATCGTCTTATCCTTGAACTTTAGATGAACTTCTTCAACACCTTCAAGAGCTTCGAAGGTAACTCCCATTCTCTGCAACATCCTAATAGTTTCCCTGTTTAACGATTTTCTAAACATTTCTTACCACCTTACGCAATTTAATAGCAATACCTCTTTTAATCTCTAACATCTCATCGCCATTTAGAATAGCTCTTCCCACGCCTATTAATTTTCTATCTTCATCTATTACTATTACTTCACAGCCACTTTTCAGTCTAGGATCTACGCTCTTAATATGCCTAACCAATACTTCCTTTCTGCTAAGAATGTGATCCCTAAACTGGTTGTAGACTACGACGAAAAGCTCTGAGGATTCTAGAGATTCAAGTAGTACTCTAGCTGCTGGAATTGAAAGCGTGAGAAAACCATCAGATGTCCTCACAGAAAAATAGGGTTTATCTTTTAAGAAAACATACCTAATTCTTCCAGTCTTCTTAGAATACTTGATCTTCATATCTTTTACCAAATCGTCCCTAAATAAGGCATCCCCTGCTTTTATACCGAACTGATATCTAGCCAAATTCCTCAACGCCAAGTAAGGGTTTAAACTCACAAATTATAAAAGATAAATACAATATTAATGATTTCTTGATGTGTATTGCGAAATTTGCGGCAAAAAGATTGAAAATCCTTTTATGATTGAGTTTGGGAAAAGGTATTTAAAAGTATGTGAAGAATGCAAAAGCCTTGGCAAGGTAACGCAAGCAAAGCCTTTAGCTCAGCCAAAACCTAAAAAAAGTACGAGCGTGATAAAGAAAGAAATGAATAGACCAATGGTTATGAAGGAAATTGAGCTGACGGTTAGAGAAGATTATGCACAGGTGATAAGAAGAGCTAGAGAAGATATGGGATTGACACAGGATATGCTCGCATCTGTAATAGGAGAGAAACTTTCAGTGATTAAAAAGATAGAGGGAGGGAAAATCAAGCCTACTATAGATATAGCTAGGAAATTAGAGAAGGTTTTAAAA
>JBEPYP010000205.1:0-2419 GCA_041641355.1 Thermoproteota archaeon
AGCGCCTTAGAAACAGCCGCGATTTCTTTTTATATTTGTATAAATATATGTAGAAAATAAAGCTTTTTCCAATATTTTATGATAAATTAGTTAAATTGTTTCTTTTATTTCCGTAATTTTAGCATTTGGGCATGATATCAAAATTAAATCAGCTGTTAATTCTACTGCTTTTCGAATCAAGCTAATTTCTAAAGGTTTAACTCCAGCACCTACTATCAGTACGTTCTTAGTTCTTTCGTCTACCATCGTTAACTTTGAATCTCTATGCGGATATAGATGCAGTACTTTCCCTTCTTCATCCATCAAAATAGGCATTCCTTTCCCAAGCTTTTCTATAGAATTAGATCCTATGGCTATGAATTCTTCACCTCCTTCGCTTAATTTCAACTTCAATTTTCCTTTTGTCTTGTCCAAGTCGTATATTCCTATCGGAACGAGCGTGAATAGACTAGCTATGTTTCCTGCATCTACGATGTTATTGATCCTAGGCAGCTTGTTCTTCCTAGCAACCCTTCTCCTTAATGCTTCTCCGCTAGGCCTGGTCTTCGTAGGATCTATGCCTATTTTCCAATAAAAATCCCTATAAGCCCTAACCACAGGGTCGCTTTTCAATTCTTCAGGATCTTGTTTGGAGAAGATTTCTTCATACTTGTTCATTTCTTCTTCAATCTTAGGATCCTTTTTCACTTCTACGTTTTCGATCACGCAAACTACCAAGAAGACCCCCAATTCCTTTGCCTTTTCTTCGATTTCAATTTCCATAGAGCTAAAGTATAATCATCTCTACGATAAAAAGTTTGAAGAAAAAGTAGTTGTTAATTCTCTTGTTTTCGAAGATCCTTCAATTTACTTGGCTCTCACTTTGATGCTTTTTAGCGCTAACTTTGCTAGTATTTATTGGGTTATCTAGTTGCATGTCTTAGCACAATCTTTATTCTGGAGAGGAATCTCTAAATTATGCCGAAAAAGTTTATGACTTTGGGAATTTGTAAAATTGAGGAATGAAGCGCATGTATAGTAGTCTTAGCATAGCTGTGGAAGGGGATTGAATGAAACCTTTGAATCTCATCTTGATTCATAGACAGAGTGGTGTAATCCAAAGGCTATCCAGATGGGGTTCTCGTTTGAAGAAAAGTAAACACGATGAAAATTCCATTTTGTCTTATATGTATCGAGATAAAAACTATGTAAAATTTCTACTAAAATAAATACGTTAAATAAAGTAAATATTTCAACTAGTTTATTAACAAAGCGCTTCTTTATATAGCCCTTAGCGGAAGTTATTTTGTGCTAGATAAAATAAACGAAGAGATCAGAACGCTCACAGAGAAAGTAAGCAAGTCTGTAGTAGCTATTTTGACTAGAGAAATAGCTTTGGACGAATTCTTCTTACCTTCCATGAGAGAAGGCATAGGTTCAGGCTTTTCTGTAGATGAGAATTTATTCTTAACCTCTTATCACGTGGTTAGGAATTCAAGGGAAATAATAATGATAGATAGCGAAGGGAAGATCGAAAGGGCTATCATTGTAGCCGCAAACCCGTTCAGCGATCTAGCGTTGCTTAAATCGAAGCTATCTCTTCCAGCTCTTGAAATAGCTTCTGAATATAGCTTAGGCGATATAGTATTAGCTATAGGTAATCCCTTTGGGCTTAGAAGCGTTACCCTAGGTGTTATAAGCGGAACGGCGAGGACCATAATTTCTCCTTTAGGAGAACCTTTATACGCAATCCAAACAGATGCAGCCGTGAATCCAGGGAATAGCGGAGGACCTTTGGTAAACATAAAAGGAAAGGTCATCGGTGTAGTTTCTGCGATGATTCCTTATGCTCAAGGAATAGGTTTCGCAATACCTTCCGAACTTTTAATAGGACTGCTTAAATCTTACAAGAAATATGGCACATACATAAGGCCTTATCTAGGAATGGTAGTCCTTGCTATAAACAAAGCTATCGCTTCTTACTATGGTTTAAGTAGATCTGAAGGTCTTTTAGTAGTTAGGATCTATCCTAGAAGTCCAGCTAGAATGGCGGGCATAATGCAAGGAGATATAATAGTTAGAGCTGAGGGCAGACAAGTTAAGAGCCCCATGGAACTTCAAGCTATAATAGAAGAGAAAGGATATGGCGAAGAGATCGAGCTTCTAGTTGATAGAGAATATCAAGAGATTAATTTCAGAATTAAGATAGCAGGTCAGGAAATCAATATCTAGAGATCTCAGAGATCTCCCCTGCGATATTTTTCAAGAACAGTTTTTTGGCCTCTTCTAAATCCTTAGCATTACCTAGGGACCAAGACATTTTAACGAAAGCGGTCTCAGGGAACATGTCTTCACATCCTATAACTCCCAACCTCATCAACTCTCTTCCTCTTTCGTAGACGTTCATGTTTATCCTGCCCCAGATACATTGAGAGGCAAG
>JBEPYP010000206.1:0-2347 GCA_041641355.1 Thermoproteota archaeon
AAAGTTTCCAGCGTGTTCGGGAAAGGTATCTTGGGCATAGATATAATGGAAAGCAAGGAAGGGTATTTAGTCAACGATGTTAATCCTACACCTGAATTCAAGGGTGCCCAATCATGCTTAGATTACGACATCGCTGAAAAGCTAGCAGATTATTTAAAAAGCAACCATCTAAAATGATTAGAACTGCTGTAATAGGATCTTCAGGATACGTAGCTGGAGAGCTGATAAGATTGCTCCTCAATCATAGGGAAGTAGAGTTGGTTTTCCTAGGATCTAGGTCTCATAAAAATAAGTTCTTACATCAGATACATCCAAACTTCAGGAAAATAGCCAACATCATGCTCAAGGATTATGAAGAATTCAGCGCAATTTCATCGAAATGCGATGTAGTTTTCTTATCAGGTACAAACGAAGCTTCGTTGAAGCTAGTACCTTTATTGCTCAAGAAAGGGCTTAAGGTAATAGACTTAAGTCCTATGTTCAGGCTTAAGGATCCTAGGGATTACGCTAAGTATTACAATCTTAAGCATCCAAATCCTAACATACTTGAAAGCGCAGTTTATGGCTTGCCTGAGATCAACAGGGAAGCGATAAAGCAAGCGAATTTAATAGCATGTCCAGGTTGTATTGCTACCGCTTCCATTTTAGCTCTCTATCCCTTGGTGAACTCTGGGTTGATTAAAGGAAAGCCTATCATAATCGATTCTAAAATGGGATCTTCTGGATTTGGCTCAAAAGTAGCTTTAGCTTCAATCTACTCTGAACGATACAACAGCGTTAGAGTTTATAAGCCTAGTGATCATAGACATACTCCTGAAATAAATCAAGAATTAAGCAAGTTCACGAAGCATGAATTGGGAATTGCTTTATCCGCTCATGGAGTTAACATGGTAAGAGGACTTTTAGCTACTATTCATTGCTTCTATGAAAATGAAATTAGCTTAAAGGACCTTTGGAAGGTTTATAGAGCTTACTATGGCAAAGAGAAATTCATTAGATTGGTAAGAGAAGAAAAAGGAATACATAGATATCCTGACCCAAAGACCTTAATAGGTTCGAATTTCTGCGATATAGGTTTCGAAATAGATGAAGACAACAAAAGACTCATCATAATATCTGCTCTAGATAATTTGATCAAAGGCGCTGCTGGAAATGCGATTCAGTGCATGAATATAATGTTCAATGTAGAAGAGGATGAAGGACTGAGGGAAATAACTCCATATCCAATATGATCGTAATCAAGCTAGGAGGGGATTTGGTCAAAGAACCTTTAAGGGAGAACTTATTTAAAGAGATCGCAGAAATGAGCAAAAAGCATTCTTTGGTCATAGTCCATGGAGGAGGAGATGAAGTAACAGAGATCGCTGAAAAGCTAGGTCATGCTCAGAAGTTCATCTATTCTCCTTCAGGTATTAAAAGCAGGTATACTGATAGCGAAACTGTTCGAATATATGCTATGGTCATGTCAGGATTGATATCTAAGAGGATTGCATTGGTGCTTAACAAGTATAACGTGAGAGCTGTTACGCTTTCTGGAATAGATGGAAGAATTGTGATTGCTGAAAGAAAGAAGAAATTGATGGTTGAAGAAAACGGCAGAAAATTCCTCATCGAAGGAGGTTATACAGGCATTGTTAGGAATGTGGACACATATCTTCTTTACATCTTGCTCGAATTCGGATATGTTCCTGTATTATCTCCTATAGCTATTGGTTATGAAGGTGAAATGCTCAATATAGATAGCGATAGATTTGCTTCTTCGATCGCGGCTTCTTTGAGCGCTGATTATCTGATATTTCTAACAGATGTAGAAGGCGTATTTATAAACGGAAAGCTGATCGAAGAAATCAAAAGCGATGAATGCGAAAAATTGATCAACGAAGTAGGTCAAGGGATGAAGATGAAGTTACTAGCAGCTTTACAGGCTTTGAAAAACGGGGTCAAGAAGGTCATAATAACCAGCGGTTTAAGAGAAGATCTCAAGCTTGAAAAGTTAGAATCGATCGAGAGGAAAACTTTGATAAAAGCGTGAAAGATTACAGGAAAATAGAAGATGATCATTTATTGAACAGTTTCTACAAGCTACCTATCGTCATATCCAAAGCTGAAGGATTCTATGTTTATGACGTTTATGGCAAGGAATACCTAGACATGATGTGTGGTTACGGTGTAGCGTTACTCGGCCATAATCATGAAATAATAAAGAAGGCCATACTCAAACAAATCGAAAGGATAATGATTTGCCATTCTTCGCTTTATCTGGATGTTAGAGCTGAATTCCTAGATTTCTTGTTCAAGGTATTGCCTAGCTCATTGAAAAGATGTTTTTTGACCAATAGTGGTTCAG
>JBEPYP010000207.1:0-2337 GCA_041641355.1 Thermoproteota archaeon
TTTATGGGCTATCGCTCCACCTATGGTGAGCATGCTAAAGGATTGAGGATGATAATCTATTGTGTAGCCTTTTTCATTCAGGAAAGTTTCAAGCTCAGAAACCCTAATTCCAGCTTCTACAGTAACTAAAAGGTCTTCTTCATCGAATTCTATTATCCTTTTAAGTTCGCTTAAGTCGATTACGACATTTCCATCATGGTATGAACCTCCTACAACGCTTGAACCTCCTCCGAAAGGAACTAAAGGAACTTTCTCATCATTGGCTAATCGGACGATCAACTTCAGCTCATCTATATTTCTAGGTTTTAGCACTAAAGGAGGATCTTCTATTGCTTTGCCCAAAATTTCATGAAGTATGAGCAAAGGCCACCAATCTCTTTTGAATTTGACCCATTGTTCCCTTGGTACTATAAGTTCTTCTCCTAAGTTGCTTTTTATCTTACTCAAAAATTCACGAAATCCCATATTATATACTTTCCTTTTAGTTAAAGAAAACGATGTAAGATGATTTGTTAAGAAATCTATAACTTCTTGTCCTTATTATTTGTCTATCAATGATTCCTTCTTTAAATATATAAATTTCTACATGAATATACTTTTGAAACCATGGGGCACGTGACCGAATTTTGGGAACCCAAAGTGGAAAAAATGAGCAGAAAAGAACTTCAAGAACTTCAGCTAAAGAGATTAAAGGCCCAGTTAAGAAGGGTTTATGAGAAATCTTCATTCTACAGAAGAAGATTTAAGGAGCATAACGTTCATCCTGATGATTTAAATAAGCTTGAAGATCTCAGGAAATTCCCATTTACAACCAAGGATGATCTGAGGGAACATGGCTATCCTTATGGAGGTGAATTCTTGACAGTTCCCATTGATGAATTAGTAGGTTGGCATATGACAAGTGGAACCACAGGTAAGCCAACAGTAGGGCCTTATACTAGGTATGATATAGAACTCTGGACCAACTTAGTAGCTAGGTGCCTAGTAGCGGCAGGTGTTACAAAAAAGGATATTTTACTCAATATATACGGCTATGGACTATTTACTGGCGGAATAGGACTTCATTATGGTGCTCAAGCGATCGGCACCAAGGTAATACCGTGGAGCGTAGGTAGGACTGAAGCGATGATCGATATAATAGAAGAATGGAAACCTACAGTAATCACAGGTACTCCTTCATATGAGAAATATATCCTAGAAATTATGCTTAAAAAAGGAATCGATCCGAAGAAAACGAGCATAAAAATCGCTATTCCAGGAGCAGAGGCGATGAGTTTTGAGCTGTTGAAGAGAATAGATGAAGGATTTGCTTTAAAGGAGAAAAAAGGAGGGCCTAGGATGATTTATGGTTCTACAGAACTAATAGGTCCAGGGGCTGGTCAAGCAACTCATTGTACTGAGTTCATTGGTTTCCATATGTGGACAGATCATTTTTACATAGAAATAATAGACCCTAAGACAGGAGAGCCTGTGGGAGATGAAGGAGAAGGCGAGCTGGTGGTAACTCACTTGACTAGAGAAGCTATGCCTTTGATAAGATATAGACAAAGAGACCTAGTAAAAGTCCAGTATGTATCAACAGACTGTGGAAGGGATGCCTTCCCTGTAGTTTATGTAGCAGGTAGGGTAGACGATACCATCTTCTATAAAGGTGCGAAGATATATCCTTCAGCCCTTCAGGAAGCTATAATGAGATTCCCTGATGTATTAGAATACCAAATCATAATAGATAAGAGAGATGTCGAATACAAGTTCGTAGTAAAGGTAGAAACGTTATCTAAAGATCCTTATCTAGAAGAAAGAATAGCCGATGCCTGTGAAGCTGCTGTATTTGCTAGACCTAAGGTTGAGGTTGTAGAACCAGGAACACTTCCTAGATGGGAAGGAAAGAGCAAGAGGTTAGTAGTTTATGAATAGAATCGAAATATTGAAGAAGATAGAAGAGTTAGCTGAAAAATTAAAGAACGATGAGGAACTAGCGGTTAAAGAAGCAGTTGAAAGGATACTTTCGATCTCTAGATACTTAAGAGAATATTATGAATCCAAAGCCTGATCTTTATACGAAATTTCTTAATGTTGAAATAGAAGAAGTTAAACCCGGATTAGCTAGGGTTAAGACGATAGCGCCAGATCATTCTGTAAACTTCAACGGCGTAGTTCATGGAGGGTTCATTTTTTCTGTAGCAGATATAGCCTTTGCCTATGCAAGCAATGCAGCTGGTAAGATGGCTCTGGCTTTAGATATGTGTATCTCGTATAGAAAGGCTGCAAAGGCTGGCGAAGAGATTGTAGCTGTTGCAGAAGAAGTACACAAATCAGGCAAAACTGCTTTGTACA
>JBEPYP010000208.1:0-2328 GCA_041641355.1 Thermoproteota archaeon
CTCTTGCCAGAGAATCTAAACATTCAACAGCCAGGGATGCTGCTAAGATAGCTAAAAAGGCTAACGTTAAAATGTTATTACTAACCCATATAAGCGCTAGGTATTCAGATCCTTCTCAACTTTTGCTCGAAGCTAAGGAAGAATTTGAGAACGTTATTGTAGCTCAAGACTTCTATCGGGTTCAAATTTGACTTTTTTTACAACAGGCTTAGGCGCTATGTAATCTATTACATCATCCAAATTCTCAGATTTTATCCTCATTTCTATATATCCTAAAGGAGCTTCTCCTTCAACAGTTACGAAGGAAACCCTGTTCATGTATGCAGCTTGTTTATTTAACTTGAAAACCAAATTTCCATCCTCGATGCTTTTTTCAAGAACACTTCTAGCTGATAACTCTATTCTTTGTTTCTTTATTAAATTAGCTAATTTGTTCAATGCGTTTAATGAATAGGCCTTTGCTACGTAAAATTCCACACCTTCTTCTTCAACTAACTTTAGAGTTTCGTAATCTAAGATGTTATCCAAGGCCGCCTTGACCTTGTTTTCATCCTCTGTGGGTTTAATCTCTACTCTAGCTTCTATTTCTATCATTTAATATCTTATTGAGCATTTCTATAAAATTCTTCTTCAATTCTTCTTCGCTTCCTTCATTCACTATCATGTAATCTGAAAGAGCGATCGTATTCCCCAATCCTAGTTTAAGTTCTCTTTCATCCCTTTCTTTGAATTCCTCATAATTCTTAGGATCATCCTTCCTTTTCCTATTCAAAGCTCTCTTGAATCTCGTAGCAGGAGATGCATGTATAGCTATAAGATATACATTTCCTAATTTTTTGAAATACTCAACTTCTTCGATGTTCCTTATCCCTTCTATTACTACGTCCCTATTCAACCTCTCTATTTCTTCTCCGCATTTCCTTGCTACGTAATCCCTTCCATACTTTTCTCTTATCTCAAAGATGAGCTTTGAGGCATCTGCTTCTTCTATCTCTCTTATCTTATCACCCATACTTATCACAGGTAAACCTAGCTCCTTAGCAAAGCTGGCGGCCAATGTCTTACCTGCTAAAGGCATGCCTGTTATGCAGATTATTTTCATCTCACTTTTCCCTTAGTTCTCTTTTATTAAAATTTTTCAATTTAAATCGTTATAAGGATAATTTAGTTATGCGTTCCTTCATAGCTTTGGATATAAGCGACGAAGAAATCATAAATAGGCTTGCTGGGATTGCTTCTATGCTAAATCTCAGGGGTGTAAAGCCTGTCGAGCGAGAAAATCTGCATATTACGCTCAGATTCTTAGGAGAGATATCTGAAATAGTAGTCCAAGAAGTCATATCAGCTTTAAGGAAAGTTAGGTACAAACAATTTTTCATTAGGATATCAAGCTTAGGTGCTTTTCCTAGTTTAAGCAAGCCTCGAGTTATATGGGCTGGGATTAAGGAAGGATTTTCTGAACTGATAGAACTTCATGAATTGATAGAATACGAGCTCAAAAACATAGGCTTAAAACTTGAAAGGGAAGATTTCCATCCCCATGTTACTTTAGCTAGGGTGAAAGAAAGTTCAAGCATGAAAGAAGTCCTTAAAATTTTAGAGAACAATCTTGAATTGGAATTCGGCTCTTTCATGGCTAAGGATTTCTCGTTGAAGCAGAGCATCTTAACTCCTAGAGGTCCTATATATAAGGACATAGAAAGGTTTCCGTTATGAAGGCAGAAGAAGTAATAGAAAATGTTAAGAGCAAGCTCGAGATAAGCGAAGAAGAAAGAGTAAAGGTAAGCGAGTTGGTCAAAGAAGTGCTGAAAATTCTTGAAAACAAAAGGAAGGAGCTAGGCATCGAAGCTTTGATAGAGGTTCATGGTTCCTTTGCCCATGATACTTGGCTTAAAGAAGACAAAGATATTGATATTTTCATATTAGGAAAAAGCGATAATATAATAGAAGAAGCTCTTAAGATCGCGAAATCTTCCTTTCCAGATCATATAGAAAGATATGCAGAACATCCTTTCATAACAGTTCCTTATAAGGGATATAATTTCGACATCGTACCAGCTTATTTAATAGAGAAAGGTGAGAAGATAAGAACGGCGGCTGATAGAACTAGACTCCATACTAAGTATTTGTCAGAAGTTTTGAATGATGAGTTGAGGAAGGAAATAAGATTGCTCAAATCATTTCTTAAAACCCTAGATCTTTATGGTGCTGAAATAAAAGTAGGAGGTCTATCGGGATATCTTTGCGAACTTCTAATAATTCACTACGGTTCCTTTATGAATTTGGTGAGGTCCTCTTTGAAATGGAAGCCTTACAAGGTGATCTTAG
>JBEPYP010000209.1:0-2312 GCA_041641355.1 Thermoproteota archaeon
TATGCTATCACTGAGACGAACCTAGCTTTCCTTTTTTCTTCATCCTTCATCAATTTGAGTATTCCTTCATTTCCTATGGTTTTGAATACGAAAGAAGAATAAGGACCAGGGAAGCCTTTGAGGATATCTATGAACAATCCTGTATCTTCGCATATTAAGGGCTTCTTTATTATTTCATAAGCCTTTCTTGCATAATCCATCGCTATTTCTTCTATGCTATCAGACTGGATTTCAGGTAAATCTAAATCCATGACTTCAAGATCTATTTTGAATTTGCTGAGAAGAGTCCTGATTTCTTTTTCTTTGTTTTTATTTCCAGTGATCAAAATTACGCTTTTCATCGGTCTAAAACTATTTATTTAATTCCTCTTATTTATTTCAACTATATGCGAAGAAGTAGAGAGAAAGGGAAGAGCCATCCGACTAAACCTTTGACCAGAGATGAAGCTCTTTTGGCTGAAATAGATCCTGAATACATAAAGAACAGGATAATAGAACTGGCCAAGAAAGGAGTACCTCCTTCAAAGATAGGAATAATACTAAGAGATGAAGAAGGAGTACCCTTGGTAAAGCACTTGTTTGGAAAAAAGCTCGTCCAGTTACTTAAAGAATACGGTCTTGCTCCTCAAATACCCGAGGATTTGCAAAACTTGATAAACCGAGCAAATAATGTGCTCGAACATCTCAAAGAACATCCTAAAGATTACAGGGCTAAGAGGGGATTGGAGGAGATAATTTCCAAAATAAACAGGTTGGCTAAATACTATAAAAGAGAAGGTGTATTACCTCCAGACTGGGAGCACGGAATAAAAATACCGAAAACTTAAGTCTTGTTCTTCACGTTTATAACCACCTAAAGAATATTCAATATGCTAAATGAGTTCTTCTGCAAACTTTAAGGAAACATTGGAGGAGAGGATACTAGAAGTTCTAGATTTTATAGATGAAGATTACTTGCCTTTCTTGATACTAGCCCATAACGATGCTGATGGTCTCATTTCTTCTTCGATCATAGCTAAGCTGCTTTATGAGAAAAGACTAATCTTCGCGCTCAGGCTATTGAATAGCTTAGACGTTAAGGAAATAAAGGAAACCGCTTTCTCCAAGATAATCATAACGGATTTCCAAGTAAAGGAGGAAATTACTAAGCTTGGAGAAAGCAAAAGGATAGTCGTGATAGATCATCATCCTCCCATGGGAGATCTAGAGAAATTGACGATCATAAACCCGCATTTGATGGGTTTGGATGGTAATAAAGACGCTTGTAGCTCTACGCTAGCTTATCTCCTAGCAAGGTATGCTGAAGATTCCTTGATAGATCTAGCTCCTTTATCCATAGCAGGCGCTTTGGGAGATAAGCAAGATTTATCTGAAAAGAGGTCCTTCGAGGGAATAAACAAGCTGGTTTTAGAAGAAGCAGAAGAAGCTGCCTTGATGAGCACGAGCTTAGGTTTAGTTTGCTATTCTAATTTCTCAGAAACTTTAGTAGAAGTTTTCTCTTCAATGCTTGAACCCTTTAATCCTAAGTCTTTCAAGGATCGTGAAAGGAGCCTAAAATTCCTCATCGAAAATGGGATAAGCAAAGAACTTCTAGATAAAAAGTTCTCAGAAATAGACGAGAAAACTCATTCTGAAATTTTCAAGAACTTAGCTAAAGCAATGCTCAAAGAAGGTTTTGAGCCTATGGTAGTGGAGAGGATTTATGGATATAATTATGCTACGAATGCATATGGAAAATCCAAGAATTTACGCCAAATATCTAAAGCCGTGGATTTCATCGCAAGATCGATGAATTACGAAAGTTTCCTGCTTGCTCTTTTAGAGGATAGATTGTTCAAGTTCGATTTCTCGAAATACTTTGATGAATACAACAAATTAATACAGAAGGTCTTAATCCCTACGTTCTCTGAAAAGAAATACAAGCAATACAGTAAATTCGCCCATTTTAACGTTGAAGGAAAATATTATAATTTCATAGGGGAGTTCGCAAATTTGCTATCTTCTAGCAATCTAACAGAAGAAGTGATCGTTGTTTCCTCAGAAGCAGAAGAAGGTCTTTTGAAGATATCTCTAAGGACTAGGAAAAAAGACCTAGATTTGGGGAAAATAGCATTTTACATCGCCACTAAACTTTCAGGAAGCGGAGGAGGTCACAGGAATGCTGCTGGGGCTACGATATCTAAGGAAAAGCTAGGGGATTTCCTTTCGCTCTTGGATTCGATGCTATGATTTTGGAAATAACCGTGGATATTTCTTCAGAGAATTCAGAAAACGTCCTAAAAGCTTTAAGTCCTGATAACGTGAAAATACCT
>JBEPYP010000210.1:0-2277 GCA_041641355.1 Thermoproteota archaeon
TATGGTGCTGAAATAAAAGTAGGAGGTCTATCGGGATATCTTTGCGAACTTCTAATAATTCACTACGGTTCCTTTATGAATTTGGTGAGGTCCTCTTTGAAATGGAAGCCTTACAAGGTGATCTTAGGAGATTGGAAAGGGAAGCCTGAACCTATAGTTGTCGTAGATCCAGTAGATCCTAATAGAAACGTCGCTTCTTCTTTCAAGAAATTCGACTTATTCAAGTTTGGTTGTCTTTTGTTTTTAGAAAATCCTTCTCCAATATTCTTTGAAGGCAGGAAATATTGCTCAGGCTTAGACTTAGCCTTGGAGATTTTTGAAGGGAGGGGATCTGAAGCTTTGGTTGTCGAATTTGAATATCCTAAAATAGCTCCAGACCAATTCTGGGGAGAAATTCAGAGAGCTCAAAGAAGCTTGATTAACTTTTTAACGATCAACGGTTTCGAAGTATTAGATTCGTTGACATATTCTGATGAAAAAGAAAAAGCTGCTATCTTAATTGAAGTGAGGAGCAAAGAACTTTCGAAGTTCAAAATACATGAAGGACCTCTTTTATCTTTAATCGATCATGCGAGAAGTTTCATAAAGAAGCATAAGAATGAACCGATAAGCTTGAAGGATGGAAGGTTGTTCGCTACTACAAAAAGGAAGATTGTCAGCGTTGATATTGCTATAAAGAAATGGATTTCGACACAATCTTTACCCAAGGATTTGATCAAGCCTTTAAAGAACGTTATAATATATTCAGCTGAAGAAGCTCAGGATCTAGGAATAAAGAGGAGGATTTTAGATTTATCCTTGAAGGACCTTTGGTGGGTGAGGGAAGATTTGATAAAGAGTTTAAACATAAAGCTTGAGTAGTGTGGTTTGAAGAAATCCTCTGTTATCCTTTATTCAGTAAGGAAGAATTTGAAAGTAGACTTAGAGAACTAAAGGAAATTGGAATAGAGGATTTAATCGAAGGAGGCAATACAACAGTACTAGGAAGGAAGATAATAGGAAAAGGAACCACAAGCTTGGTGGTCAAGGCTGTATATAAAGGAAAATTAGTAGCTCTGAAGATAAGGCGTTTAGATTCCAATAGAGAATCTATGGAAAAGGAAGCTCGTATATTGCAAATCTTATCAAATCAAGATTTTATCCCTAAGCTTTTTTCTTTTTCGAAGAACTTCCTAGTCTTGGAATACTTAGAAGGGACCAACATAGATGTTTTCTTGGAAAAAGCAGATGAAGAAGGAATAAAAGAAGTAGTGAAGCAGATCATCTCCATTTGTATAAAGCTAGATGAGTTTGGAATAGATCATGGAGAACTTTCTAATGCTTCGGATCATATATTGGTTGATAGAAATCTGAAAGTTAAGGTGATCGATTTTGAATCTGCAAGCCTTAATAGGAAACCTCAAAACATCACTTCGATTCTTTCATACTTATTCATATCCAATAAGCCTTTTTCGGAGAAGGTTCTAAAAGCGTTTGGACTCAAAAGAGAAGATGTTATTAAGGCTTCAAGAGATTATAAAAAAGGCATTAAAGAATCCCTTAATATTTTCTTCAAATGATGTCCATTATCTCATTATAAACCTGCATGGCTTCTTCATTACTACTAACGTTTTTTATAAGCATTCTTCCATTTTTAAATAAACTTATTTCTTTATCTTTATAAACAAATCCTAACATTATTGAACTTTTTATTTTAATTTGAATTTTTTCTGATATTTTTCCTTCAATATAATTAAGATCTAAATTGATTTTTCTGCGAGGGTTAACATTGACCATGTTTTTACCGCAACTCCATATCAAGCCTATATCTGCTGGTTTGTAGGCAAACTTACCGGAGCATACTGGACAATCTTCTCTTCTCCTTACTTCGATCATGTCAAAGCTCAAGCTTTTAACATCTACGAGCATCATTTTAGAGAACAAAGAAGGCTTCATCCCTAGTAAATATTTCAAAGCTTCATTGGCTTCTATAGAAGCGATGATGTTTACAGCCGTGTTCAAAACACCTGCAGTTTCACAAGTTTCAAGTCCTTCATCTCTCATGTCTCCTATAATGCATCTTAAACAAGGAGTTTCTCTAGGTTTAAAGAAGGAAACAGATCCCTCATATTTCAACACAGATCCAAATACGTAGGGTATTCCTTTCTCTACGGAATAGCTGTTTATTATATCTCTAGTAGCCAAGTTGTCTAGACCATCTAGTATAATATCCACGTCTTGAAGGTATTCTCTGTAGTTCGATAAATTCAAATTCTCTGCATAAGCTTCTATCTCAAC
>JBEPYP010000211.1:0-2266 GCA_041641355.1 Thermoproteota archaeon
CGCTGTTGCATGTAAAGCTATGAATATAGAATGTATACTTGATCCTATAGATTTGAAGAATCTTATTAGAGTAATATACTCAAGGTTGGAACATGTAGCAGAAACTAGCAAACTTATAGATCTCTTACTAACCGGGGGACCAAGGGTTCTCGTCATTTCATCTTTAATAGCTACACTGATGCTACCTAATGAATTGATTAAGAAGATTAACATAATAGTCGAAGGTGAAACTTTCGATTATAAATTACCTGCCCCGGCTCATCTGCTAAGGAATTTAATTACTTTAGATGATAAAGACCGCAAGATAGTATTCAAGCTTTCTCAAGGGAAAATGAGGCTGAGTGAAATATCAGAAAAAACAGAAATTCCAAAAACTACAATGCATAGAAGAATCCATAATTTGATAAAAGATAAGATTGTATGTGAAGAAGGAGAGTATTTTATATTATGTGATGAAATATTAAAGATTCTATAGCGTTCCTAAATTCGGAACAATTTTTGAATTTATTATTAAGAATTATAGTTTCATTATGAAGAACAATTTAAGAGCGAAAAATATATAAACATTAAAAATATTTTGTAGTGAGGTGTTAATTAGATGAGTTCAAAAAATGTGAGCTTTAGTATAGCTGAAGCTGTAGATAGACATACTACCGTTGCGAACCTACTAGCTAGCGTATCCTTATTCATGCAATATTCGTCTTTAATTGATAGATTGGCCAATGCACTATCAATCGATGCTGTTCAAAGAGTTGTTTACGAAGCATACAGGATATTATCTACTCTAATAGATGGAAAGGATGAATATATTAAAGAGATTAAGGAAGAAGATAAATATAACATAGTAGTCAGGGTGAAAAGCAGAGGAGCAGAATCTGAAGAAGTCAAGGAAGCCAAACCTAAAGAATCCTTCAAAGAATACCATTTATATGGAAGATTGCCTACTTCTTATGAAATCGACGAGTTCATTAAGGATAGCAGTAAAGATATAAGGGTAGCTAGAGTAATAGCCGCTTCGGCGATGGCTCGTTATGCAAGAGCTTTATCGAGGGGTGGGACATGAAAGGTTTCATAAGTATCGCTACTAGGGGAATAATAAACATAGAAAGTTTAAGCGGAATAGAAACCGTAGGTAATTTATCAAGGCACCGCACCGCTCCTATTGTAGTGAGTACATCAAACGGATATGAGATAAGATTTGTACCAGTTTTATCAGGCGAATCCCTTGCCCACTTTTATCAAGAATTATTAGTTGAGGAAGCTAAGAAGTACAACTTACCAGTAGGAATTAGAAGTCAGAGATTTGAATTTTTGAAATATAGCGATGAAGATTTACTTAAAGAAGAAGGAATAAACCCTCCTGCTAACGAAAATGAAATAAGAGCGCGCGAAGTTTCTATAATGCTTAAAGACTTTATCGCAGATGTTGGAGGCTTTTTGTATGCTGGCGCAATACCTATTAAAAGAACTTCTTGTTTCCAAGTAGGTTATGCAATTCCTGCATTGCATGATATACAAGCAGCTTCTTTAGAAGCTCAATTTCATGTTAGGTTTTCACCCTCACAATTAGATAAACAAAAGCCTTATAATGTAGAAATAGGCTCAGCTGTATACACTTTCACGTTTAATTTAGATCTAAATAGAATAGGTGATCCTTCTACTATATTTGGTCGTGAGAATGAAGAACAAGAAAAGCAACTTGCAAATCAACGACAAAATAGGGTTAAAGCTGCTTTAGTTGCATTAGCTAAATTTTACTCTAGCTTAGCATTCGGTGCTAAAAGGTCTAGATTCTTACCTAACATAGAGCTTCTATCTGCAGTAGCATCCTATTCTCCTTCTCTTAATTTTGTAGTCTCGCCTGGGAACAGCAAAGAATACATAAAGCGTACTAAAGAAAGAGCTGATAGAATGATTAGCATACTTCAAAAATTAAATCAAAATGCCACCATACATGTAGCTGCTTTTGATAATGAAAATGCCTCGCAAGGAGTTAACATTCCAGTATTCAACACAATAGAAGGATTAATAGAATGGGTCATAAGTAGAGCTACTCAAACCAGCTAAAAACATCGGTAAATAATGAAATATCTTAGAGTTGAGGGAGAATTTCATTGGGGATTTTGGTCACATATACCTGAAACAAGTAAGGTTCAAACATCTTTACCAATACCGCCCCCAACCACGTTGATAGGTGCTTTAGCTTTTCCCTTGATCAGTTTGGGCTATATTCAAAATACTGGAGAGATAATAGTGAATAAAAGAG
>JBEPYP010000212.1:0-2242 GCA_041641355.1 Thermoproteota archaeon
GTCCTTATGCAATGGAAATATGTAAGAGAGAAGAACCTCGATTAATTAAAGTAGGTGCTGAACATTTAGTTAACTGTTGGCTTTTTGAGCAACTCTAAGCTTTATGCTTAACAATCATGAAGGGAATCCTTTTATTCTTAAATAGTGTTTCTACGACATGGTAACGGAAATAAAGACATTGGAGCAGGCAGAAAGCTTAGTACTTGGCTTGACTTTTCTTGCTACAGGTGGCGGAGGGGATCCTAAGGAAGGCATTAGGATGCTAAAAAATGTCATTGAGACAGGACGCAGCATAAAGTTAGTCAAATTAGAAGAACTTAAGGGTGATTTGACCATAGTTGTTCCTTACAATGTAGGTTCTATGGCACCCGTAGCAGAGATTAAAAAACCAACCAAAATACTGAACCCTGTTAAGAAAGCTGTAGAAATCATGGAATCAATCATAGGCGCCAAGGTAGGTGCTATCGTTGCAAGCGAGCTAGGAGGCTCTAATACTCCGATTGCTTTATACATTGCTTCCGAGCTAGGATTGCCTGTTATAGACGGGGATCTTCTTGGCAGAGCAGCACCCGAGCTCCATCAATGTACTGTTCATATATTTGGGATACCTATGTATCCAGCAGTCTTGGTTTCAAGAAGCGGGAACATCATTATAGTGAAGGAATATGCCAACATAGATGATTATGAAGCCATTGCAAGATATCTTTCAGTATTGGAAGGTAAATTTATAACAGTTGTAGATACTCCTATGAAAGTTGAAGAAGCTAACAAAGCAGTGATTCAAGGGACTCTAACAACAGCTATGAAAGCGGGTGATATCATCTTAAAAGCAAAAAGAGAGAAGACATCCCCTGTTCCAGCTTTAGTTGATTACTTTAAAGGTTGGAAGATATTCGAAGGTATGATTAAGAAATATGTTTGGGAGAATAAAGGAGGTTTCCTTAAAGGTGAGGTCATTGTTGAGGGTACTAATGATTTTAAAGGGCATCTTTTGAAATCTTGGATTATGAATGAACACATAATTGCTTGGATTGACAATAAGCCAATAGTCATGCCTCCTGATCTCCTCACTTTTCTTGACGGAGAAGGGAATCCTACAATAAATTCGGATTTGAAGGAAGGAATGTATATAACTGCTATTGGAATAAAAGCACCCGAAGTATGGCGTACTCCCAAAGGCCTTGAATTATTCGGTCCTCGTCATTTCGGCTTTGACTACGATTATATTCCTATAGAAGACTTAGTTAGACAAATAAAGCTGTGAATATTTTAAATTTTTATGTAAATTAAAAAAACATTAATATGCCTCAAGGTTTTGAGATAGAGTTATTTTATTCTGCTTATAAATTAGTTAATGATATACTCAAAGTTAAAGCAGAAGAGGAAGTTGTTATAACTGCAGATACCGGCTCAGATTGGCGCGTGGTAGAAGCCGTTGCACAGGCAGTAGGCATACTTAAAGCAAAACCTTTGGTAGCGTGGTATAAAATGCCTCTCGATGTGGGAAAGGCTGCAGACAAGTTCATTCCTCTTAATCTTTTAAAATCCTTATTACCTAACGCTGATGTTTGGATAGAATTTAACAAAAGCTGGCTACTTTATTCTACTCCTTATGAAGAAGTAATGAAGCGCGGAAAAACACGCTACATTTGTTTAGTGGGCATGGATACTGATATGCTTATAAGGACAATAGGTCGCGTTGATATCGATTTACTCTATAAGTTTCAAAGGAAATTAGCTGAAATAACTAAAAAAGTTAAACAAATGACGATTACCACGCCTATAGGAACCAACTTAGAATTTGAGAACGACCCTAGCAGGCCTATCTTAGTGGAAGGCGAAATCGCAGGACCGGGAGAATATATGCTTATAGGTCAAGTAGATTGGGCTCCTATAGAGGATAGCATAAATGGCATCCTAGTGTTTGATGGTTCAATATGGCCCCCTGAAGAATTAGGTCTACTTAAGAGCCCTATAAAGCTTCATATAAAAGAAGGGATTATAAAGAAGATCGAAGGAGGTCTAGAAGCTAGAATATTGGAAAGGTGGTTAAATCAATTTAATGACCCTAACATGTTCAGATTGGCCCACATATCATACGGATGTAATCCTGGTGCTAAGCTGAGCGGAAATATTCTAGAAGACGAAAGGGTTTGGGGCGTAGTAGAATGGGGTATAGGGTATCAATCTTCTACCTTCAAAGGAAAACTTGGTACTGCTAGTTCTCATACAGATGGTATAT
>JBEPYP010000213.1:0-2217 GCA_041641355.1 Thermoproteota archaeon
CTAAATAGACTTCTCCTTCTAAACCATCGATGGTTATTACATCTCCTTCTTTCACTATTATTCCCGAAGCTTCAAAGAATTTTCCTTCATAGTTTATCTTTATTTCTTCACATCCTACTACACAAGGCTTACCTATAGATCTTGCCACCACAGCCGCATGACTGGTCATCCCTCCTCTAGCAGTTAATATCCCTACAGAAGCGTAAAATCCATGGACATCATCGGGCTTTGTTTCCTCCCTTACTAATATCACCTTTTCTCCTCTTTTAGCCCATTCTACGGCATCATCTGCACTGAATACAACTTTACCTGAAACAGCTCCAGGTGAAGACGGAAGACCCTTTGCTATAGGTTTTTCTTTGACTCTTTCTTTATCTATCCTAGGATATAATAGTTGTAGGATGTCTTTGGGCTTAATCCTCATTATTAACTCATCCTTGCTAAGGATTTTTTCCTTATACATGTCTACTCCAGTTTTTATCAACGCTATGCTGTTCATTTTAGCGTTCCTTGCTTGAAGCAAGTATAGTTTTCCATCTTCTATCGTGAATTCTATGTCTTGGACCTCTTTCTCATGTCTTTCTAAAGCCTTCGCATAATGGTAGAGTTCTTCGTATACTTCGGGCATCATAATCTTAAGTTCTCTTATTGGTCTAGGGGTCCTTATTCCTGCAACAACGTCTTCTCCCTGAGCTAATGTGAGGTACTCTCCATAGAGCTCATTTTCTCCGTTTGAAGGATTTCTCGTGAATAATACTCCTGTAGCAGATTTCTCATTTATGTTTCCGAAGACCATCGCTACAACGTTTACTGCTGTTCCATCAGCTATATCTGGGGTTATTTTGTTAACTTCCCTGTAATATCTAGCACGAGGGGATTCCCATGAATCGAAAACTGCTGCTATTGCAAGTTCGAGTTGTCTCCAGGGGTCCTCGAGTATTTTCAAAACTTCTTCTTCACTTAAGTTGGCAGTTTTTTTAAGTTCCCTGATTATAATATTTCTATATTCATCGCAAAGTTCTTTAAGCACTTCTGCTGTAAGTTCACTATCATACTTAATTCCTAATTTATTCTTATATTCTTCGAGCTTTTCAGAGAAGAGTTTTTCATCGATTTTCAAAACTATTTTACCAAACATGTTGAGAAATCTCCTATAAGTATCGTAGGCAAATCTTTCAGAATATAATTTGATTAATCCTTTAAGCGTTTCTGAAGTGATTCCAAGATTCAAAACCGTATCCATCATTCCTGGCATTGAAATGGCCGCCCCTGATCTTACAGATACTAGCAAAGGATTTGAAGGGTCTCCGAATCTCTTACCCATTTTGTCCTCGATGTATTTCATCCCTTCTTTAATTTGTTCGATGAGACCCTCTGGTAATTTTCTACCATTTTTATAATACTCCTTACATACAGTCGTAGGAATTATGAAGCCTGCGGGGACTCTAAAGCCTAATTTAGTCATTAGTATTAAGCTTGAACCTTTACCGCCGAATATTTTCTTATTTTCATGATCAGCTTCCTCGAATGTGTAAACATACTTATTCTGCATATAGAGAATTATTCTTTTACAAGCTTTTAAACTTTATCTATATTTTTCTTTAAAGATAATTTTTTAAAATATTAACTTATTGATTTTATAGTTATTAAAACTTTAGCTACATTAATAAATTTTTGTTTTATTTTATTTTCGATTAGTTTAGTATATTCATGAAACTCTTCTACTGTAATATCTTTATCAACTTCAACCTCAACTTCTATAGCTACTTTATATCCTAATCTTCTAAAATTAACAGATAATATTTTAGTTATATAAGGTATTTCTTTAATAAACTCTTCTAGTTTGCCTTTAAGCAAAGGATCTTTGTAAACATCTATTAAAATTAATGCACTTTCCCTAATCACAGGTATGCTGGCCGATGCTATAAAACCAGCTATTATCAGAGCTGCTCCTATATCGAAAATAGGCGAATACGTGCTGGAAAGTAGAACTCCTGCTGCTGCAATGAAAGAGCTTGATGTGTCTTTCACCGAGTTGATTGCATCAGCTTTAAGCGAAAGTAATTCGTATTTTTTTGCATAAGTGTACTTGTAAAAAGTTATTACTAGCGAGACGAAGCCGAAAGACAAAGCAACGAAAAATCCCAACTCTACTTCTCTAAGGGTGTGTTGAGATAACAATTGTATATATGAATGGTAAACTAAGTATGCAGCCAA
>JBEPYP010000214.1:0-2213 GCA_041641355.1 Thermoproteota archaeon
TTTCTTCCAGATTCCTTCTAAGAATCAGTCTAGGATCCTTCTCGAATGGCTTACCATCATGTTCAATGAAATCACCTATTATCCATGCTGTTTTAGGAGAATCCCAAGGGGCTAGAATAAGCGTGTTAAAGTCTGGCTTTATCAATAGATCGCTTTCTTCTATACCAGTGAAACCAGGTATGGATGAACCATCCACTCCTATTCCTTCTTCGATCGCTTCGCTGAAGTTCCTTTCGCTGACTGTTACAACCCTAGGATATCCTAGGAGATCTACGGCCAGAATTCTCAGATACTTGATATCTTTGTCTTTTAGAAAGCTAAGTACACTTTCAACGCTTACCGGCATATTTTAGTATATTTTTCTTAAATTTAAGCATAATCATAAAAATTTTTTCAAAGAAAAATGCCATTAAAAACTAATTTTAGCAAATTCTGCTTTATTATTTTTAATCGTTCAAACGATAAAAATCTAAGATGTGGGAAATGAACAAATTTAAATGACTTTTGCTCTAATAACCTTTCTCCAAGTCTACTGAAAAAAGAAGTCTTTCTCCCCTTTCAAGTCTGTTCAAGTTCTCCTGTATTATATCGGCGACTCTTTCGAAGGCTTTCTCCGTAATTCCCGAATCATGGGGCGTTATTATTACGTTTTCCATGCTTAAAAGCGGATTATCCTTATCTGGAGGCTCTTTTTCTAGCACGTCTAAAAGCGCACCTGCTATCCATTTTTCCTTCAAAGCCTTGATCAACGCAAATTCATCAACTATTCCTCCTCTTGAAATATTGACCAACACTGAGCTAGGCTTCATTAACCTAAGTTCTCTTTCTCCTATCAAATGATAAGTCTCCTTGGTTAAAGGAAGAGCGATGACCAAAAAATCAGATTCTTTGAGCAAATAATCTAAATTTTCTATGGTACCCAAGAAATCCACGACTTCGTCTTTTGAACCCGCTTCACTTCTCTTCACAGCTATAACCCTCATCCCAAACGCTTTAGCTTTGATGGCTATTTCCCTTCCTATATCACCATAGCCTAAGATTCCTAAGGTTTTACCTTTTAATTCCCCATGAAATACCGTCTTCCATTCTTTAGCGCGTTCTATTTGCTTAAGTAATTTTAATTCCCAGAGCAACATCAAAGCCAAGGCATGTTCAGATACTGGAGTAGAATAAGCTCCTCTTGCCCTACATAAATAGGCACCTGATTCTCTAATGGCTTCCAAATCTATTCCATCTACACCTGCAGAAATAGCATGAACTAGCTTAAGCTTCTTACATGCCCTTATCAATTTCCCAGATATCCTCATGCCTATCATGACATCAGCGTCCTCAACATATTTCATCGCCTCTTCCTCATTGCTTGCGAAAATCAATTCATGGTTTTTGATCCTAGCTTTGAGCTTCTCTGTAAGAGCTGGATGTAATCTATGACATACCAATACCTTCATACCATGAAAACTTCTCTAAAGAAAATATAAGAATGAAATGAATCTTTGGCCAAGAATGAAAGTTACAGGAAAATTAATTTCAAAGAAGCTTATTTGATATGGAACTCTCTAAACTTGAATCATTCATAATTGAGAAGGTCTCTAAAACTAGAATTCCAGGCTTAAGCATAGCCTTGTTGAAAGAAGGAGAAATAATATACAGCAGAGGCTTTGGGTTCAGAGATGTAGAAAACGGATTGCCTTCTACTAAGAATACAATTTACGCTATAGGTTCTGTTACCAAATCCTTCACTGCATTGGCTATAATGCAACTTGCTGAAAAAGGAAAGTTGAGCTTAGAAGACCCAGTGCTCAAATACGTTCCTTCGCTTAATTTAAGAGAAGAAATCAAGATAAAACATTTGTTAACCCATTCATCAGGAATACCTGCGCTGGCCTATGCAGAAGCTTATATAAGGGGCTTGATAGGGGAAAGCCAAAGTTGGTTGCCTCTTGCATCCTATGAGGATCTTTTCTCTTTCATGAGGGATTCTGAAGAATGGAGAGAAGCAAAGCCAGGAGAGAAATTCTTCTACTTGAATGAAGGATACGTGATATTGGGTTACATCATAGAGAAGCTATCTGGTATGGGCTATGAAGAATACGTTAGGAGAAACATCCTCGAACAGCTCAAAATGAGGAGGACCTTTTTTAGAAAAGAAGAATTGGAAAAAGAAGAAGACAAAGCTACTCCCTACATCATAACCAGCAAAGGAGAAATCGTGA
>JBEPYP010000215.1:0-2196 GCA_041641355.1 Thermoproteota archaeon
TGGAGATAGCGATAGCTTGTGCTTTGCTTCTAAACAGCAGGATTGTCGATGAAGTTCATGTAATGCGCAAAGAGGTGATCGATGGAAGTAATACGAGCGGTTTTCAAAGAACTGCTATAATAGCTACGGGAGGATACGTAATGGACGGAGAAGAAAAGATAGGAATACAAACTATAACTTTAGAAGAAGACTCTTGTAGGAAAATCAAGGAAGATTCTAGGATGGTCGTATACAGATTAGATAGACAAGGAATACCTTTAATAGAAATAGCTACTGAGCCTGTAATAAGAGATCCTGAGCAAGCCAGAAGAGTCGCATATAAAATAGGAACGCTCATTTATAGCACAGGCAAAGCTAGAAGGGCTTTAGGTACGATAAGACAAGATATAAATCTCTCTATAGAGAATGGGGCGAAGACAGAGATAAAGGGAATTCAAGAGCTTAGTATGATACCTAAAGTCATAGAATACGAGGTTCAGAGACAATTGAAACTGCTTGAACTGAGAGAGATATTGAGATCTAAGGTCCCTAGACTTGAGAAGAAATATTTCATAGTGAACGAAGTCTTCACTAATACGAACAGTAAACTTGTAAGGAAATACTTGAACGAGTCTATAATTTTAGTGCCTTTGAAGAAAATGAGAGGTCTATTAGGATTTGAAATCCAACCTAATAGGAGATTTGCTTCTGAACTGGCTGATTATGTAAGAGCATGGACTAAGTTAGAAGGGTTGTTGCATAGCGATGAGCTACCAGCATATGGAATAAGCGAGGATGAGGTGAAAGCTTTATATAAGCATCTAGATGCCGATGAGGACGCATTTATAATATTAATGGGGAATTTTGATGAATGCTTGAAAGCTCTAGACGTTGTATTGGAAAGGATAAACTTAGCCTTTGAAAGAGTACCAGAAGAAACTAGGAATACAATGCCTGATGGTACTACTAGATTTGCTAGGACTAGACCTGGATCTGCTAGGATGTATGTTGAGACAGACATCCCCCCATTCGTCATTACAAAAGAGTTGATAGAAAAAATGAAAGCAAGTCTTCCACCTACTATAGAAGATAGAATTCAAGTAATCCAGAAAAAATACAATTTGAGTACTCAGTTAGCTAAAGAGCTAGTAGATGGTCAAATGGAGGGTCTTTTCGAAGAAATGGTGAGCATGGGGATAAAGCCAAGTGTTGTAGCTTCGACTTTGACCCAAACTGTTAAGTACCTTAGGAGGAGCGGAGTTGAAGTGGATAGACTAACGAAGAATCACATTATAGAAATATTCTCTGCTTTAAAGGAATCTAAAATAGCTAAGGAAGCTATAGAAACGATAATTTCTGAATGGGTTAAGGATCCTTCATTGAAATTGGACTTACTAATAGATAAGTTAGGTCTTAGATTACTTCCCAAAGAAGAGGTAGAGAAAGTGATTGATGAACTGATAAACGAGAACATCAGTAATATAAAGGCGAGTAAGGATAAAGCTTTTGACTTATTGATGAAGATTGTCATGAGCAAACTAAGAGGCAAGGTGGATTCTTCTTGGGTGTCAGAGATAATAAAAACTAAGTTGAAGAATTTATAGGGAATAAACTAGGTTTAATATACACAAGCATATCTTCAAATCAACTCCATTTGCGATAACCTTTTAAGAGCAAACATCTTCTCTTCATTGCCTATCCTAGCTCTTTCTACAGCATCTTTGATTATGCTTATTGTTCTGCGATATTCCTTCTTATCTACAGGATAGGGAACGCCATCCTTACCTCCATGCGCAAAGCTAAATTTAACAGGATCTCTCCACGATGCAGGAGTTCCGAATATTATCTCGCTCACTAATGCTAAGGCCCTTATGGTTTTAGGTCCAATTCCTTTGAATTCAACGATTTCTAAATAATTCCTCGGTTTACTCTCGTATAACTTCTTCACAGCCTCCCAGTTTATTTCTCTAGGCATTTCATAGTGTTTAATCTTTTCATCTCGGAGCCATTTATCTAAAGGTCCTCGATAGCTTTCCCTAATGGTTTTCCTTATCTTATCCACACCTTCGTTGACTAGATCAACACATGCTTTCCTATTTTCTTCGCTTTCCTTATCCACCATGTTGAGGACTTTCCTGTTAACGGCTTCTCCTATTATGGCCTTATGTGGTTCATTGACGAAATCCTTGAGCTCTCCTGAAAACCAATGATATCTTC
>JBEPYP010000216.1:0-2192 GCA_041641355.1 Thermoproteota archaeon
GGACTTAGACAACAAAAATTCTGGATCGATTTTCATGAATGAAGGATCTGCGATGTACATATCCCTGTCTAAGTAGGCAGTATAAGCTATTTTCAAATGCTCCTTTATCCTTCCTTGATCATCGAAAGGAAGTTTATATAATTCGTCCATCTCCACCATCTTCAGTATTTCCAGAGTGGTTATCCCTTGAGAATTGGGAGGAAGCTCGTATATCCCATGATCCAAGAAATCAATCTTTATAGGTTTCATCAATTCACCTCTATGCTCTTCGAAATCTGATATTTCCACCTTGACGCCTTTCTTAGATAAACCATCTACTATGTCTCTAGCTAAGTCTCCTCTGTAGAAATCTTCAGGATTTCTAATTATTATCTTCAAGCATTCAGCTAAGTCCTTTTGTATCAATTCGTCTCCCAACTTTTTGTTCCCATATATCGAGAGCCAATCTTCATCTTTTATCCTTGCATTCGCTATGGCCGTTTCTAGTTCTTTATTTACGAAGAAGCCTTCCTCAGCGAGTTTTATTGCAGGGCTCAATATTTCCTTTAAAGATAAATTGCAATATTGACTAGCCCAATTCCAAAGATCTACCAAGCCAGGTATGGTTACAGTCAAAGGACCTCGTATCGGAGCTTCTTTGAGGAAGGATTCCGAATCAAAATTCTTCGGAGATTTGCCTGAACCATTATAGGCTATGATTTCATCTCCCCTCAATGCCAAAAGGAAGCCATCTCCGCCTATGCCTCCTGTATGAGGCAAAACTACAGATAAAGTAGCGCTCATCGCTAGTATTGCATCGAAAGCATTACCTCCTTTTTCTAAGATCTTAAGCCCTACTAAGGAGCTCAGATAGTGCTGTGAAGTCACTACTTTGTTGCCTAGCGCTAAAGGATTCATGACCCAAAGAAATTTTAATTATGCTCTTTATAACTTTATAGCCAAAGCATTCTTACGTAGATTTAGCGATAGGCAGTACCTGGTGGTTGCTTACTAGTTGGCTTCATTCTCAACTTCTCAGGTACGTCTACGATTCTAACTACGTTCGTGGTGTTAACTACATAGATCGGCTTACCATCAGGCTGGTATTTCTTAAGCCTTTTGACTCCTACTAAAACGAGTTTAACTTTCAAAGTGGTACCGTCATTAAGTTTATATTCATTCCAATCTTCCTTTACTGTCTGAAAATCTACATCCTCTCCCTCAAGCAAATCCTCAGGTGTTATAGGTACTTGAAATTCTCCCATACAAAAAGAAAGTAGAGTATTATAAAAAAGTTATTTCTGGAAGTATCTAACTATCCAAACCGGTCTTATAGAAGAAGCAAGCGTGATTATCTGAGGAGAATACCGCAGTATCGTTAAGGGTATCAAGCTCGTTATTAAGGCATGAATTAAATTGAAAATCCCTGTCACGAGCAATAGGAATAATAGCTCCGCCCCAAAGCCTTCAATAGGTATTCCGAAGAATTTTGAAATCAAACTTATAGCCCTAGATAGAGTAAACGGAAAGAAAACGAAGAAGAAAAGGTAATTGGCAAAAGCCATTATCAATACTCTACCTAATACAGCTCCAAATACGCCTAGTAACAAAGATTTGGTCCTAGTTATTAATAAAAACCCAAGCATCGTAGAAGAAACAGCGAAGAATTTCATAGCTTCGCTGGCTATAGGAACTTGACCATAGGGAGGTATGATTACTAGCGTTATGAAGTGCACTAAAGCTACTAGAAACCCTCCCAAAGGACCTACTATTAAGAAGGCCATGAAATCTATAACCTCTGCAAGATCAAAACGTAGAAATGGCAGTATGGGAAAGCTGAATATTGGAATTGGACTCACTAAGGTTGTTATAGCAGCCGCCATTGCACCGAATATCGCTATGAACGCTATTTCTTTGCTACTTAGCATGAGCTAAGTAAAATTATCAAAAATTTATTTTTATCTACAATTTAATTTGTAAATGGAAAGAAAATATGTTTATGATCTAATAACGCTAGCTAGACTTGGATGCTACCATAAACCAGTAATCATATCCACGATAGAATTGGCCAAAGAACTGAAAACTACGCAGCAAAACGCTTCTTTGAGGTTGATGAAACTCGAAGATGAAGGTTACATAACGAGGAAGCATCTCAAGAAAGGTCAAGAAATAATCCTTACCAAGAAGGGAAGGGATCTAGTATATGAAGCGTA
>JBEPYP010000217.1:0-2161 GCA_041641355.1 Thermoproteota archaeon
TTTCTCCTGTTACCAAGAAGAATTCAAGTTCAGAGCCGATCAATGCTCTAAGACCTAATCTATGAATTTCTTCCAGATTCCTTCTAAGAATTACTCTAGGATCCTTCTCGAACGGCTTACCATCATGTTCAATGAAATCACCTATTATCCACGCTGTTCTAGGAGAATCCCAAGGGGCTAGAACAATCGTGTTTAGATCTGGCTTTATCAATAGATCGCTTTCTTCTATACCAGTGAATCCAGGTATAGATGAACCATCCACCCCTACTCCTTCTTCGATCGCTTCACTGAAGTTCCTTTCGCTGACTGTTACAACCCTAGGATATCCTAGGAGATCTACAGCTAGAACTCTCAGATACTTGATATCTTTGTCTTTTAGAAAGCGAAGTGCGCTTTCAACGTTTACCGGCATATTTTAGTATTTTTTTCTTAAATTTAAGCATAATCATAAAAATTTTTTCAAAGAAAAATGCTATTAAAAACTAATTTAAAGTAAATTCTACTTTATTCTTTTCAATCGTTCAAACAATAAAAACCTAAGATATGGGAAAATGAACAAATTTAAATACCTTTTTGCTCTAATACTTAATAACCTTTCTCCAAGTCTACTGAAAAAAGAAGCCTTTCTCCTCTTTCAAGTCTGTTCAAGTTCTCCTGTATTATATCAGCGACCCTTTCGAAGGATTTCTCCGTTATTCCTGAATCATGGGGCGTTATTATTACGTTTTCCATGCTTAAAAGCGGATTATCCTTATCTGGAGGCTCTTTTTCCAAAACATCTAAAAGCGCACCTGCTATCCATTTTTCCTTCAAAGCCTTGATCAACGCAGATTCGTCTACTACTGCACCTCTTGAAATATTGACCAACACTAAGCTAGGCTTCATCAACCTAAGTTCTCTTTCTCCTATCAAATGATAAGTCTCCTTGGTTAAAGGAAGAGCTATGACTAAAAAATCAGATTCTTTGAGCAAATAATCTAAATTTTCTATTGTACCCAAGAAATCCACGACTTCGTCTTTTGACCCCGCTTCACTTCTCTTCAAAGCTATAACCCTCATTCCAAACGCTTTAGCTTTGATGGCTATTTCCCTTCCTATATCACCATAACCTAAGATTCCTAGGGTTTTACCTTTTAATTCCCCATGAAATACCGTCTTCCATTCTTTAGCACGTTCTATTTGCTTAAGTAATTTTAATTCCCAGAGCAGCATCAAAGCCAAGGCATGTTCAGATACTGGAGTAGAATAAGCTCCTCTTGCCCTGCATAAATAGACACCTGATTCTCTAATGGCTTCCAAATCTATTCCATCTACACCTGCAGTAATAGCATGAACTAGCTTAAGCTTCTTACAAGCCCTTATCAATTTCCCAGATATCCTCATGCCTATCATGACATCAGCGTCTTCTACATATTTCATCGCCTCTTCCTCATTGCTTGCGAAAATTAATTCATGGTTTTTGATCCTAGCTTTGAGCTTCTCTGTAAGAGCTGGATGTAATCTATGACATACCAATACCTTCATACTATGAAAAACTTCTCGAAAGGAAATATAAGAATGAAATGAGTTTTTGGCCAAGAATGGAAGTTACAGGGAAATAATTCCACGCATTTGCTCAATGAATGGTCTACGATCATTGAAGCTTGGATTTTTGACGAATTCGACCATAAAAGCTTGCAGTTGTATGTATTTATCCTAATGATTTGAATATTTACTGAAACGACAAAAGGTCCTGTAAGAAACATGCTCGAGATTCTAGATTATAATAATTCGATAATCCTAACAAGCTATTCGTGATGATTTACACGAAAAAGATAACCTCAAGCGATTTTAATTTCAAAGAAGCTTATTTAATATGGAACTATCTAAACTTGAATCGTTCATAATTGAGAAGGTCTCTAAAACTAGAATTCCAGGCTTAAGCATAGCCTTGTTGAAAGAAGGAGAAATAATATACAGCAGAGGCTTTGGGTTCAGAGATATAGAAAACGGATTGCCTTCTACTAAGAATACAATTTACGCTATAGGTTCTGTTACTAAATCCTTCACGGCATTGGCTATAATGCAGCTTGCTGAAAAAGGAAAGTTGAGCTTAGAAGATCCAGTGCTCAAATACGTTCCTTCGCTTAATTTAAGAGAAGAGATCAAGATAAAACATTTG
>JBEPYP010000218.1:0-2152 GCA_041641355.1 Thermoproteota archaeon
TAGAATCCAGGCAACCTAACTCTGCTGTAAGGAAATGCGTTCGCGTTCAACTTGTTAAAAATGGAAAACAAATCACAGCTTTCGTACCCAAAGACGGCGCTTTGAACATAATAAGCGAACATGATGAGGTGATCGTGGAAGGAATAGGAGGTCCTCAAGGTCGAGCTTATGGTGATCTACCAGGTGTTAGATGGAAGGTCGTTAAGGTTAACGGCATAGCTTTGAGTGAGATATTAAAGGGTAAAAAACAAAAACCACAAAGATGAGCCAAATAATAAAACCAAATATCTTAGTATTCGGAAAATGGAATACGGAAGGGCTTGTAGTTCATGATATAGCTCTTGCAAGGTACATTAACCTTAAAGCTCTACACGCTCCTCATTTAAGTGGACGTTACGCCAAAAAAAGATTCGGTAAAAGTCAAGTACCTATTTATGAAAGACTTGCTAATCATCTGATGAAAAAAGGAAGAAATCAAGGTAAAAAGCTCAAAGCTTTGAACATCGTAAAAAAAGCCTTTACTATTGTAGAATTGAGGACTAAACAAAATCCTTTGCAAATCTTGATAAACGCTATAGAAAATGCCTCTCCTAGAGAAGAGACTACTAGGATATTGCTGGGAGGAATAGTATACCATGTAGCTGTAGATAGTGCTCCTCAAAGGAGGGTAGATTTAGCATTGAGATGGATAGCCGAAGGGGCAAGGCTTTCTTCTTTTAATAATCCTAAACCAATAGAAGAATCTTTGGCTGATGAATTGATCTCCGCTGCCAACAATGACCCAAGATCTTATGCGATAAAGAAAAAAGAGGAAGTAGAAAGAATAGCGCTTGCATCTCGATAAAGTTTATAAATAGAAAAAACTTATTATTCAATACGTTCCTATCATGGCAGAGAAAAAACCACATTTGAATTTGATAGTAGCGGGGCATGTAGATCATGGTAAATCTACTACTACAGGGCATATCCTAACACTGTTAGGCGTAGTAGATAAGAAAAGGCTCGCTGAGCTCGAAGAAGAAGCAAAGAAAAGAGGTAAGGAGTTTGCTAAGTATGCTTGGATATTGGATACATACAAGGAAGAAAGAGAAAGAGACATGACAATAGATCTTACGTTCTTGAAATTCGAAACGAAGAAATATTTCTTCACGATAATCGATGCGCCAGGTCATAGAGACTTCGTAAAAAACATGGTGACGGGAGCATCTCAAGCGGATGCAGCGTTATTAGTAATTTCAGCTAAAAAAGGAGAATTTGAGGCAGGAATAGGTGCTACGGGCCAAACAAGAGAGCACGCTTTCTTGCTTAGAACTATGGGTGTAAATCAAATAATCGTCGCTATTAATAAAATGGACGATCCTTCAGTTAATTGGAGTAGAGAAAGGTTTGAAGAGGTTAGAAAAGGAATTTTGGATTTGCTTAGACAGATTGGTTACCCTGTCGATAAGCTCAGAGTAATACCTATTTCGGCATGGTATGGCGATAATTTAGTTGAAAGGAGTAAAAATACGCCTTGGTATAGCGGTCCTACTTTGGCAGAAGCCTTTGACGAGTTAATAGTACCTCCAAGGCCTATAGATAAGCCTCTAAGGATACCCATAGAAGCTGTCTATTCAATAACAGGTGTAGGTACAGTTCCTGTGGGTAAAGTTGAGACAGGTAGGCTTAGAGTTGGGGACACCGTAATAGTGATGCCAAGCGGAAAGAAAGGAGAAGTAAGATCTATTGAAACCCATCATACTCCTATACAAGAAGCCTTACCTGGAGACAATATAGGCTTTAACGTAAAAGGTCTTGAAAAGACGGATGTTAAAAGAGGAGATGTTGTGGGGAGTTTAAATAATCCTCCTACGGTGGTCAGTTCCTTCTTGGCTAGAATTTTCGTAATATATCATCCAACGTCCATAGCTGTTGGTTATACCCCGGTGATGCATATTCATACAGCTACAGGGGCCGTTAAGTTTGAAGAGATTCAAAAGAAGCTAGACCCAAGAACAGGTTCTTCGATCGAAGAGAATCCTAAATTCATAAAGCAAGGCGATGCTGCTATAGTTAAATTAAGACCGATAAAACCTATGATCGTAGAGAGATACTCAGATTTCCCAGGTCTAGGAAGATTTGCTATAAGAGATATGGGAAGAACAATAGCAGC
>JBEPYP010000219.1:0-2151 GCA_041641355.1 Thermoproteota archaeon
TAGACTTAGCTGTAAGCTCTACTGCAAATAGGAGAATAAGTTTGAATAATGAAATCCGGCTGAGAAAAGATATCGTAATAACCCCACGTAGAACTTCTAAATAAAACGTTGCTCATATAAACAAATTTTGTTTTTTATTTTTAAATAAAGGAACTGTGCTAAAAGAAAATGATTAATGCGGTTACTGTATAAGGAGCTGTGTCCAAACGATAAAGGAGATATAACTTCTTCTAGATTAGAGAAGGGATTGGTTTGTGAAAGATGTCTTGATGAAAATGAAGCTTCTAAAATCACCGACTTTAATCAGTTAGTTAAGATTCTTGAAGAGAAAGGTAAGCTTGAAGGGAAATTAAGAGATTATTACATGCTTAATAGAATGCTTTATGATTTCGAGGATTTCTCAAGAAAGGTATTTGAAAAACTCACCAGCGCACAAAGGAGCTGGTTCATAAAAGCTGTTAGGAATGAAAGTTTTGCGATAACTTATCCCACAGGTTTAGGCAAAACTACCTTTGGTATACTTTATTCCCTTTATGTTAAATTCAAGAATGAAGATAAGAAGATAGTATTTCTTGTACCTACCCGCTTGCTGGTGGCAAAGGTCGTTGAAAGGATGAAGGATTTCGCTTTAAAGATACCTATGAAGGTAAGAATTGTTAATAGCATTGAAAACAAAAGAGAAGAATTACTTAAATCGCTAAAGAATAGATCCTTTGATATCGCAGTATTGACCCCTAGGTTTCTTTTGAGCAACAAGGCTCTCTTAATTAGTGAAGAATTCAGAGGCATCATAGATTTAGCATTCGTAGATGACGTTGATTCTGTTTTAAAAAGTTCAAAATCAATAGATGTGATTTTGAATCTAATAGGTTTTGATTTAGAAAACGAATTGTTCATAAAATTGAGGCAATCTATAAGGAGGCCTTATAGAGATTCCTTTGAGGAGAAAATTATGCTTCTGGAAGATATAAGAAAATACAAGATTAAGAACAAGATAGGTCAGTTGATTTTTTCTAGTGCTACTACTAGGTTCACCAGTTCAAGGATAAAACTGCTCAGATATCTTTTGGATTTTGAGCCTGGTTCTTCGCTTGAAGTGTTTAGGAACGTGATTGAATTCTACAAGTATGCATCGAAGAAGAACTTAATTAGGGAAGCTACATCTATAATCTCAGAACTAGGAAAAGGCGGCTTGTTGTTCGTACCGCTAGGTAAATCTTCTAGTTTCATAAACAAGCTGGTCAAAAGTTTAGAATCCAAAAACTTTAGAGTCGCAGTAGTTTTCAGTAAATCCAATGCTAAGAAGATCTTAGATGAATTTGAAAACGGCGAGATCGATTTGCTCATAGGTCATGCAGTTTTTTATGGTCCTTTAGTTAGAGGTATAGACTTGCCAGGAAGAGTCAGATATGCACTCTTCATAGGAGTTCCTAAATTCAAATTCTCCTTCAAAACTTTTGAAAGAAATCCCTTAAGAACATTATGGCTTTCTGGTTTAGTAGTGAATTTCATAGAGGACTTTGAAAAAAGGCGTTCAATACTTAATTTATCAGTTAAGTTGAAGAACGAAGTTCAAAAATATACTCCTGAAGCTTTGAGAGCGCTTTCGTATATAAAACAAGAAACAACTCCTAGAATATTGGAATTGACCAAAAGACTATACGATGAGCTAATCGAAATTCTAAAGGATGATAAAATTGTCAAGCTATTAGAAGAAAAGAAGAGACTAAGAGTCGTTTATGAAAAAAACGAAAGGTTCCTCCTCATACCTGATTCTTTAACTTACATTCAAGCTTCAGGTAGAACTAGCAGGATGTTTTATGGGGGTATAACCACAGGTCTCTCTATAGTTTTAGTAGATGATGAGCAGATATTCGAGGGTTTGAAATATCAGCTAAGCTTAAGGAGCGAACTTTTCAAATTCCATAGTTTTGATGAGTTTTTAAAGAGAAAGACTGAGATAATGAAGATCATAGATAACGAAAGAGGAGCTATACTTAACAAAGAAGTCAAAGCGATAAGCTCTATGAAGGAGGTCAAATTGAGAACTGCTTTATTCGTAGTAGAATCGCCTACTAAAGCAAGGACTATATCTTCTTTCTTCGGTAAGCCTGTGATAAGATTGGTTAAGAATCTGAGAGTTTATGAATG
>JBEPYP010000220.1:0-2149 GCA_041641355.1 Thermoproteota archaeon
TAATTAGTGCGTTTATAGGAGGTTTCATCACTGGCTATGTATTAGCTCTCATGTTCAGTTTGGACGTAAAGATTTCTATAGCTATTTCTTTGGGAATGGGCTGGTATACTTATGCAGGACCCTTGATCGCTAGCTATGAAGGAGTTTTGATAGGAAATATAGCCTTTTTAGCTAACTTCATAAGAGAACAGCTAACTTTCATCCTCGTTCCATTTCTTAGAGGTAATCCGCATTCTTTGCTCTGCATAGGAGGTGCTACTACCATGGATAATACGCTCCCCGTTTACATAGCGAAGCTAGGTAAAGAACATTCGATCTCATCTATTTCCAACGGCTTCCTTTTGACTTTGTTGGTACCCATCGTCTTACCTTTGATATTGATTTAAAGGGCTAAAAAACCCCAAAATACAAGGTTAAAAGGAAATTCTCAAGACCTGAGAACAATAACAAATAAGATTGTAGCACTGCTGAGATCTTCTTATAGGCGTATGCCCAAAAACCGAATTCCACGAGAAGATATAGCACTATGTTGATTTGAAGTAACATCACGTTAATCGTTAAGTTATTTAAATTCAAAATCACGTTTAGAATACTACTTACCAATCCGAAAATGAATGCTATAAGCGCTGAATTTCCTACTATCTTAATATCTAGGTTCATCCATAGATGAAAAGAGAAGCCCAGCAATACTAGAGATAATAACATGAGGTTCAAGACTAGAACAAATTCTACGATGAAGATCGATTCAGGTGTTGATGTGATCATCCACACGATCGAAGTTAATAATAAAAGTATTGATGCTGTTAGCACATAGAGCGCTAAGGTCTTGTTCGAAGCCTCAGATTTATCCTTACTTAGAAAATAAACTCCGGTTAGCGTTGCTATTAAAGAATAAGCCACAAATCCTATAATTAAAATAAACAAAGCCATAAATTAGAATGTTACTTTTTCTTAAAAATTTTAATCTTAATTTTTTTATATACGTTTAGAAAAGGTTTTTATCTTTTAGATCTATTTAATAAACTATGAAAGCAGCATTCATAAGAAGACATGGCGGTCTTGAAGTAATAGAATACGGAGAATTGGAAGATCCGTCCCCCAAGCCTGGAGAAGTGCTTGTAAAGGTGCTGTTCTCTTCCATTAACAGAATAGATACTCTAGTTAGACAAGGTTATCCTGGAATAAAAATAGAGATGCCCCATATACTAGGCGTAGATGCAGTAGGGCATGTCGAGAAAGTTGGCGAAGGTGTGGTTAATATAAACAAGGGAGACATGGTCATGGTTTATCCCATCGTTAGCTGTGGAGCTTGTGAAAACTGTTTGAAAGGAATGGAGAATAGGTGTCCGCAGTGGAAGATGATAGGATTTCAATATAGAGGGGCTAACGCGGAATACATAAATGTTCCTTCAAGGAACATCATAAAGCTCGAAGACAGTTCAAATCCAGAGAAATATGGCGTCCTCCCGCTAGTACTTTTAACTAGTTGGAGATCCCTTGTCACATTAGGAAATATAAAGAAAGATACTACAATTTTCCTTTGGGGCGGCAGCAGTGGTGTCGGTACGATATCTATTCAAATAGCTAAGTATTTCGGTGCAAAAGTGATAACAGCTACAAGCTCAGATTGGAAGGCTGAAAAACTCAAGGCTTTAGGTGCAGATTTGGTACTCAATTATTTGAAAGATGACATACTAGGCAAAGTTAGAGAATTCACCGGTGGTTATGGAGTAGATTTAGTCATAGATCCTGTAGGCTCTGAGCTCTCTAGATCTCTCGACGTAGACTTGGCTAAAATTGGGGGTAAGATAATATTTTACGGAGTCTGGAAAATGGATTCTTTCCCGATAAATTGGAGGAGGATTTATTTGAAGCATTTAGAGATAGTAGGTTTTCACACAGGAGGTAAATGGGAACTCATGGAAGCCCTTAAGTTTGTTAATAGAGGCATCATAGAACCTGTGATTTACAAAACCCTTGATTTAGAAGAAGTTGCCAATGCCCATCGAATGCTTGAAAGCGGTGAAGTATTCGGTAAGATAGCCATACAGGTTTCCAGATGATCAAAATTTCTTCATTAACTCTTCTTTTAGCTCCTCTGATAGCATGGCCTTTAGTCTTCGTAGTATTAAGCGAAATATTCGTTTTC
>JBEPYP010000221.1:0-2141 GCA_041641355.1 Thermoproteota archaeon
ATCGCTCTATCTGCATCTCCATCGAAAGCCACGGCGAGATCTGGATTCAACGATCTAGAGAGATCTGAAACTTCCTTTAAATTTTCAATCAAAGGCTCAGGTTCTCTTGAAGGAAAGTATCCATCTGGCTGAGAATTTATTAACAACGCCTTAATCCCGAGCTCTTTAGCTAGTTTAGCTACGCAAAGAGAAGCTGCACCGCATGCAGGGTCTACTATTATCTTGAATTTCTTCTTAGATATCAATTCAAAGTCAACTTTCTCCTTTATGGAGTCAATATAAGGATTTATGCTATCAAGTTCGCCTAAGCATTTCGTAGGATTCTCAGAATAAGATGACTTCTCTTCAAAAAATATCTCTTCTATTTTATCCTCTTCGCTATGGGGTATTTCATCTCCGTTTTTACTTAATAGTTTTATTCCATTGTATTCAGGAGGATTATGACTTGCAGTTATCACTATACCTCCATCTAAGCCATAATGCTTAACTGCATATTGATGTGCAGGCGTAGGAGCTATTCCTGAATAATAGAATTTGATCCCTGTAGCGCTGAGGCCAGCAAAGACAGCTCTTTTAAGCACTTCCCTTGTGTGTCTAGTATCACAACCTACTAGGATTTCCTTTCCTGAGAAATAATTCCCTATGGCTACTACAAGCCGATAAACAAAAGAAGGACTGATAAGCTCACCAAAAACACCTCTAACACCGTTTGTACCGAAAAGCCTTCCCATCGTTAGAATAAATCTATCTAAATATTTAATTCTGAATACATATCTAAATTTTTCTCACATTTCGTTACGATATATTATAAGCTTAGCCTTAAAGTCTCCGATGCTGTAATAAAGAATTATTTCATCTATTTCAGTGCTCACTTGTTTGAGCTTTATCAGATGAAAAGAGTTCGGCTTCAGGACAATTCCCAACTGTGATTCTCCTATATATTGATCATCAATGAACTCAAGTTTTTCTAATGTTATATTTAAGTTACTAATATTTCTTATTAAAATTATTAAAGAATTATTTCTTAAAAATTGAATATGTTCAACTACTAAAATCTTTTTTGAATCTTCTTTAAATTTATTTATCTTATTATTGAATTCATAAAAATATCTAGAAAAATTTTCATATACAATGAAATAAGAAAGGAGAATTAGGGATAAAACTAAAGTCATGCTTATCATCGAAGACAAAACCTCGCTCACCGCTTTATTTTTCACAAAAAAATATTATTGTGAAGATATTTAGCTCACTGTATTTTTTCTAAAACGTACATCAATAAAAGAGGCAAGACTACACTGGCTTCGCAGTATATGTTAACTTGCTTAGATTCAGGTTTGATTTTTTTCCAGGAAATCGCTTCCTTAGTCCTAGCACCTGATAGACTTCCATCGTATTCAATTGCAGTAGTTATGTAAACGCAATAATCTAGACCTTCTTTGAATTGATTCCACCATAGTACATGATGTTTGCTTATACCTCCTCCTATTACCAAAGCACCAGTTCTATCATAGGAGTATACTATTTCCAGAAGCTCTTTCATGTCCTTAAAAAGATCTAGTTGAAATTTTTCAGTCTGTGCTAAAAAAAATAAGGCTGTACCCAAGGCAGAGTCGACTATTCCAGGACAGTACACAGGAACGTTGGCAAGATAAGCTTGCCTCAGTATCGAGTGTTCATCGCTTATTAATTTACCTAATTCCTTAGCTATTTCTCTAGGAGAAATTGAATTTCTATTGCTTAGTATAGAAGATAAATTTCTTCGTATTACTTTCTCTATCAAAGGTCCATAACTATCTAAAGGTATTAGTATGTTGCCTAATCTATGTATGTCTGTCTCATGTAGTTCTCTATCATCCATATCGAAGTCTCCTATATAATACCTACCGCCAAACGATCTAGCTATATCATGATCTAACGCCCCTCCTGTGGTGATTACAGCATCTATGAAGCCCTGTTTTATCATCTCAGCTATAACCCCTCTTAATCCTGTAGCCACCAAATTACCAGTAAAAGAGAGAAAAACGAAACATTCGTCATCCAAGACCATCTCCTTGAATACTTCACAAGCATCTCTTAGATATTTAGCCATGAAAGCACCCGATTTACCGTACTCTTCTATTAATTCTGAAACCTTCATTGAG
>JBEPYP010000222.1:0-2104 GCA_041641355.1 Thermoproteota archaeon
CTTTTTCCACTATTCTTATCATTCCTTTAAATAAAGCCCTCGCTTCATCCTTTAACACTCCTTTCGTTATCGAAACTCCTTTCGTGAAAGGAGCATTATGGGATAAATAGGTTGTTAAATCGAATACCTGCTTTGAATCACCAACTACTATTTCGTTCATGTTTGCTATCACTCCTTCTCCATCCATTGAATTATCGGTCTTAATTCTTGTAACCAAACCTCCGAAGTTTAAGGCAACCCATGTTACTTTAGAATCCTTGTAACATGAAGCTTTCCTGTTAACGAAGAAATTGACTTCCTTGTTGAAATCGTTTACGGTTATGTATTCAACTTCAGCTGCTTCTCTAAGAACTAAGTTCAAATTAACGCTAATTAGAGTTTGCTTATTATCTTTTTTCAAGGAATAATTCTCTTCCAATATAGTTAACCTAGCGTCTTGACCTACTTCTATGAAATTTTTAACGAAATTCAAGTTTCCTTCTTCTGTTTGGAAATTGATTATTCTAATAGGTAGCTTGAGTATCATTCCGCTTGGGATTTTAATGTAGAATCCGGAATTAAAGAGCGCATCATTCAATGCTATGAACTTATCTTCATCATGGTTTAATACCTTTAAATTGATAAGTTTCTTCAAACCCTCTTCATCTTTAAGCATTTCATCTATTTCTCTAATGATCAATCCCTTCTCTTCTAAAGGCTTTGGTACGTTTGTTCTATATATTTTACCATCTATCGTACAAACATATGGTAGAAATTCTACCTCTTTAAGGATCGAATCAACTTCTTCAAAAGAACGCTTTACTTTCTCGAGATTTAATTTAGCATCTAATAGATTTATCCTAGAAAAATCATAGTGCTTTATGTAGAGAGGAGAGATTTCTATGGGTAACTTTTCAAAGACATCCCATGCTTTCTGCCTAATTTCGCTTAACAAAGGAATTTCTTGGGTATGATAGCTTATTTCCTTTATGATTCTAGGTTCTAGATTTAAAAAATTCATGGAAATTAAAGTTTCTTAGCCTACAGAACCTGTCATTTCAAGTCTTAATAGCCTGTTCATCTCCACCGCATATTCCATAGGTAATTCTTTTATGAAAGGTTCGAAGAACCCTAAGACAATCATATTTAAAGCTTCAGTTTCTGAAATCCCTCTTGACATTAAATAGAAGAGCTGGTCATCGCTTATCTTCCCTACTGTAGCTTCATGGGTTACGGTGGCATCATCTTCCATTATTTCATTATAAGGATAGGTATCAGTCTTAGATTTTTCATCCAGCAAAAGAGCATCGCATCTCACGCTAGACTTTACTCCTCTTGCTCCTTTTGCTACGTGCACCAATCCTCTATAAGTAGTCCTTCCTCCGTCTTTAGAAACAGACTTAGCAGTTATCCTAGATGAAGTATAAGGTGCAAGATGTATAGCCTTTGCACCTGTATCTTGGTGTTGACCTTTACCTGCAAAGGCAACCGACAACACTTCTCCTCTTGCATATTTTCCTAGCAAGTAGATAGAAGGATATTTCATCGTGGCTTTGCTACCTATATTCGCATCTACCCATTCAACTGTAGCCTCTTCATAGGCGTGGGCTCTCTTCGTTACTAAGTTATAAACATCTATAGACCAGTTTTGGATAGTAGTGTAACGAACTTTGGCTCCTTTCTTAGCGATGATTTCAACTACGGCAGCATGCAATGAGCTTGAAGCATAAATAGGCGCTGTACATCCTTCTATGTAATGAACCTCGCTGTATGGTTCAGCTATTATTAATGTCCTCTCGAACTGACCGATGTTTTGCGCGTTTATTCTGAAGTACGCTTGCAAGGGTAATTCTACTTTGACTCCTTCAGGTACATATATGAAAGAACCTCCGCTCCATACTGCTGAGTTTAGAGCTGCAAATTTATTATCGTTTGGTGGTACTACAGTTCCGAAGTACTTCTTAACGATCTCAGGATATTCTTTAACCGCCGTATCCATATCTACGAATATAACGCCTTGTTTCTCCAATTCTTTCCTTATATTATGATATACTACTTCAGATTCGTATTGTGCTCCAACTCCTGCTAAGAATTTCCTTTCTGCTTCAGGAATGCCTAAGGCTTC
>JBEPYP010000223.1:0-2088 GCA_041641355.1 Thermoproteota archaeon
CCCATACCGCTTATTAAGTACTCGCCTGTTTCTCTATTGATCTTTACTCTAAGCGTTGGATCTTCAATCGCCATTCTTTGTAATGTATCTATTAATTTGACCAGATCGCTAGTTCTCTTAGGCTCTATTGATATTGTGACCACCGGTTCGCTAATATACCTAAGGGTTTCGAACGGTACCATTACTCCTGCAATGTCTTTTTGAACTATCGTCTCTCCTGCTCTAGCATACTCTATGCCTAAAAGCGCTGCTATGTTCCCCGCTGAAACTTCATGAATATTTTCTCTGTATGGACCCATATAGATTCCAACTTGTAGTATTCTTTCTACTCTTTTACTTCTGAGCAAGTATACTTCTTGACCGGTGTATACTCTTCCACTGAATACTCTGCCTGTAGTTACTAAGCCTGCATGCGGATCGTCGACTACTTTTGTAACAGCAAGTATGGTAGGTCCATCAGGATCGCATTCTAGTAAAGCCTTTCCTATTTCGCTATCTAGATCACCTTGCCATATCTTCTTAATTCTATATCGTTGAGCTACGTTTGGCGGCGGGATATGTTCTATTACCATAGTCAATATAGCTTCGTAAAGAGGTGCAACTTTGGCTAATTCTTCTATAGCTTCTCCTCCTTTGGTATAAGCTTCTATGATATCGCTGAATTTTAATCCTTTCTTTTGTGCAAGAGGTATTGTTAGACCCCATTTGTGTAGCGCAGCTCCAAAGGCCATCTGACCCTTCATAGGATCTATTTTCCATGCTTTTTTGAATTCAGGATCTGCATACATCTCTATTAGAGCATTGAATTCCTTGATTATTTCAAGCATTCTTCTTTGAATTTCTTCAGGTGTAAGTCTAAGCTCCTTTATCAGTCTATCTACTTTGTTAATGTAAAGCAAAGGTCTAACACGTTCTTCCAATCCCTGTTTTAAGACGGTTTCTGTTTGGGTCATGATGCCTTCTACAGCATCTACTACATTTATGCTACCGTCCATAGCTCTTAGGCTTCTAGTAACGTGACCGCTGAAGTCAATATGACCCGGTGTATCTATTAGGTTTATTACGTAAGGCTTACCTTCATATTCATGATATAAACTAACGTTTGCTGCTTTGACTGTCATTTGTCTCAATTGTTCTATTTGAACATAATCTAACGCAAGTGCTTGTCCCGCAATCTTAGGCGATATTAGTCCTGAAGCTAACAATAAAGAATCGCTTAAAGTTGTTTTGCCATGGTCAACATGGGCCAATGTACCTATGTTCCTAACTCTATCTAAGTTGCTCATCAACCTTGCGATTTCTTCGGTTTGCTTATACTTTACCATGATCTCTTACCAATAAGCCTTATTCTGTGAGATTCAATATAAGTCTTCATTCATTAACCTTTTCCTAATTTCTCCTTCAACTTTTCTTTTATTTCATCAGCTAGCTTTTTGTTTTCTTCCAATACTTTATTGAACTTCTCTATGTCATTACCTATTATTCGCAATATTGTCTCTTCTAGCAATTTTTGCATTTCTCTTATATCCTTTGTTACCAGAGCATCAACTTCCCAGCTTTCATCTCCAAACTCTTTATTGTACCACTTGAATCTTGGATCTTTTTCTTTAGCTGGATTAGGAGGTAGATTATAATCTACTATTTGCTTTGCTGTTAGCGCTACTCTTAACTCACTCAAATCAAAATGATGAAATACTTTCAATAAAGCCATATAGAAGCGGTTTATATCCAAGCCGCTAGGGTCATGGTCGCTAATTACTAAAGCCCAGACTTCCTGACCTTTATCCAATCTTTCCTTTATTTTAGGTGCCAGCTTACTAATTCTCGTCCATACCGCACCATACCCTTTGAAGCTAATTAAAGGAACGTAATACTTTTCGCATATGCTGTTTATTTGACCGAAAAGTTCTCTTTTCTCTGTGAAGACATAAATGTATTTGTTTATTTCATCCCAAGGATCTTTACCCATTGAAGGCATCGTTTCAGCTAGTTTATTTATAGCTTCTTCTATGTTAGTTACTCCACTAATTATAGGTTCGTACATCAAGCTCTCTGTTTCAGTTATCATTTCCCAGCCTATTTCTCCTA
>JBEPYP010000224.1:0-2067 GCA_041641355.1 Thermoproteota archaeon
TACTGAATTACCCTTTACAGTTACTTTCTCCTAATACATTTTTGTTAGTGCTAAACTACTTCATAGGAATTGTTTGGATAATAGCTTTCGGCTTACTCATAGCCTCTTTTCTAATATTCACCACCGAGTATGGATGGGCCGTTGTCGAAGGTATTGTGGCTTCTTTACTATTGTTCGGCAATGTGTTATTTCCTACGCATCTTTTGCCTTATCCTTTCAACGTGATAGCTGATTATCTACCCATAAAGTATTGGATGGATTTGAACAGGGCTGCGATCAAAGGCATAGGTATTGAATCAGTGATGGGTGAATTATCAATATTACTTTTGCTCACTGCTGTATACTTCGTTCTATCTTTAGCCTTACTAAGGATTGTTGATAAAATAGCCAGAAGCCGAGGTCTTATAGATATAACCACTGCACATTAATAGATGAATTCATCGCTTAGTTTGAGATTTTTGGAGATTGCGAAATGTACGTCTTTTAGATTTCTTTCTTTGGCCGATTTGTAGCTAAATACTTGTGCATAGATGGAACCTAACAAATAGCCCAACGGACTCTTGGGACCAAACTTGAAATATTCAACATAAGCAATCTTCCCCTTTAGATTATTATATATGAATTCCGCTTTAAAATCGTCGTCTCCTAAAATTATCAAAGAATCCTTTTCTTCTAGGCTGAAAACGTCCATATGCATGAATTGCTCGCATTTTTCAGTCATCACTTTGGATCCTAGGAATTCTACCAACTTTGCTTTCCAGTATAAGGTTAGAGGATAATAGCCTGGAGTAGATATTATGAAGAAATTTTCACTACGGCTTGGAATTAATTCTTCAAACAATTTCTCTATGAAATTCTCTTTTAAATCAGCTAGGTTTAATTCTAGTCCAAACATCGAGTAAAGAGCTACTAAATTTTTAGTGAAACTTAAGGTACCTGGCAATATGGTACTTTCTTCGTAATCAGTTACTATAACTAAATCTGCTAAATCTGCTAGCTTATTCCTCTTGTTGCCTGTTAAGGCTATTATTCTTATACCTTTTTTCTTTGCTTTCTCAGCAAGAATCAAGTTAGCTTTTGTCCTTCCTGAAACTGAAATTATTAGTAGTGTTTCTATATCGTCTAAATTCATACTTAGTTCATAAGGGTCAAAGGCTCTTGCATTGGTCAATTCAGATAGCAACAGAGCAGCCGCATATGAATCACCGCAACCAGTGAGTATGACTTCCTTAGGGTCTATTATTCTCCAATATTTTCTCTTGAATTCTTCATAGAATGTTCTCAATTCCTTTGCCTGGGATAATATTTCCTTGTAAATTAATTCTAGCCTATTCATGGCTTAGGAGGTATCAATTCTAATTCGACTATATCGCCGTCTTTCAATCCCAATTCTTTCCTCAAGTGATAAGGGCTTATTACTTCGACTACGCTTGAATCATAGTGGGTCCTCTCTAAAGTTATTAAACAACCTTCATACTTACCTTGAATTATCGCTGGAAAACATTTAACCCATCCATAGCTTCTATATTTGGTCTTTATGCCAGGTATGAAAATGCATGGTAAAATTTCTATTATTGCCCTATCTTTAGGCTCTATCAATTTCAAATTCAAGGTTCCTGGAAAAGGTTTGAATTTCAATTTCTCCACAAATTGCTTTTCATAATACTTTCTAGTCACGTAATAAGCTCCTTCCTTCAACCCTGTAAAGACTTTACCTATTACTTTCATGTATGAAACTTCTTCGAAATTCCTCTTTAATAAACTATATATTTCCTCAAAAAACTTCCTACCTTCTTTAGTTAGGATCAATATCTGACCTTTTGAATCTATTATCCGTTTTAATAAATTCTCCTTCTCAAGTTCTATTAGATGTCTAGAAGTATTTTGCTGACTCATGTTTAAAAACTTCGCTAGCTTACTTGTAGATATTCTCAAAGGACCCTTTAGTATGCCCAATTTAACCAATTGAATTAACGTTAAATGGTATATTTTCATTACTTATTTTTTTGTAGCTACTTATTTATATTATTAAAGAAAAAGATCCATATGCGAAGTATTCAAATAGCT
>JBEPYP010000225.1:0-2066 GCA_041641355.1 Thermoproteota archaeon
ACCCTATTCCTTCTCTACCTATTCCAGAGTCCTTCCTTCCACCGAAAGGGAAGTAACCAATGCCGTGTCTTGGATAATCATTTATGTATATAGTGCCCACTTCAAGCATCCTTATCAATCTCCTAATCTTATTGATATCGCTTCCGAAGATCGCTGCGTCTAATCCGTATCTCCTTCCATTTGATAAATCTATAGCTTGTTCGAGATTTTCTATTTCGACTAATAAAGCTATAGGCGCGAATACTTCTTTATTATAAAGATACATGTCTTTCACATTATCTCTACTAGCTTCTATGAGCGTTGGCTTGACGTAATTCTTTTCTCTTTCACCTCCAAAGAGTAACTTACCTCCTTTAGAAATAGCGTCCTCCATTGCGTTGATCATTTCTATAGCGGTTTTCTCTTCCATCAAAGGTCCCATGAAAACATCTGGTTCTCTAGGATCTCCTACCTTTATTTTCTTTGCTTCCTCTATAAGGCATTGTTTAAGTTTTTCATAGATTGGCTTCTCGACTAGGATGAGCTTTATAGAATCACATCTTTGACCCGAGTAGCTAGTTATACCTATGATTATCCTACTAGCTGCATACTCAGGATCTGCGTCATCTAAAACGATGACAGGATCTCCTCCTCCTAACTCCATTATGAAGTTCTTTATTCCACTAGCCTTTATTACCTTCTCACCAGTCTCGGAGCTACCTGTAAGGCTTATGATTGCAATCCTTTTATCGCTTAATATACCTTCAACTTCGCTTCCTGAAAGGGTAAAAACAGCCAATGATTCCTTAGGAAATCCTGCAAGCTCAAGAAGTCTCGCTATCATTATCGCAGGTAAAGGAGTTAAAAGGCTTGGTTTTATTATCACAGCATTTCCCGCAACAGAGGAATACACAAGTTTGTTGACTACGTCGAACAAAGGATAGTTGAAAGGCGTTATTGCTAATACTAAGCCCAAAGGTTCTCTCCTAATAATAGCTTCGCTTTCAAGGCTTTCACTACTCCAATCTCCGGGTACATATTCTCCATACATCCTCCTAACATCCATATCCGCTCTTCTCAACCTTTCTATAGAGGCATTTACTTCTCCATTAGCTGAAGATCTAGTCTTACCGTTGCCTATTATCAATACATTTACGAAATCTTCTTTGTGTTCTTCAAGCAAATCAGCAGTTTTGCTGAATATCTTAAGCCTCTTTTCTCCCGGAGTGTCTCGGATAGCCCATCTTCCTCTTTTATACAAAATATCCAGCGCGAAGTTGACCGTATCCATGTTAGGCTTTGCGACTTTAGCTATCACATTCGAGTCTATAGGGCTTTTCACTTCAAAACTCAAAGGAGAGAAAGTCCATTCTCCAGCCATATAAGTCTTGAAGAAAGGTATCCCTTCAGATTCATCATAAATATGCCTAAATATTTCAGAAGATATGTCCAATTTGGTCTTCTTCATTTGATTTATTATCGTTTAATAGGGATAAAAATACCTATTCATGCTAAACACGCTTAAGAAATTTTAAAGGATATCATCTCGTATCCAGAACTCCTCTTTCCCTTTTTACCATATATCACTAAAATTCTCTTATCTAGGATTTCATAGTCTTCCTTCATATCGACTTCGATTATCTCACTTCCTTCTGGGAAGAACCAATAAGCTTTATAATCATATTCCACCAGCTCTGAAGCATATTCGTTTTCATAATAATTAACTCCCTCTTTGAGTTTTACAGGGAAGCTTATTAAGAAAACGATGCTAACTCTATCATAGCTACCTCTGAAATTTAAATCAACCATTCTCACCTTAGGCTTGCATCTTTTACCATTTATGGTCACCTTTTCTTCATCGAGGAAACTCTGCATGTTATAGTACAATTTATTCATTTCTTTATCCAATTCCTCTTCTTTTCTGAAGAGCTTTTCATAATATCCTTCTTCGTCTAAATACTCGAAAATTAAATAATAGGTAATGTCATCTTTCGATACTTTGAAAAAGGCTTCAGCATATACTGGCTTAATTCTAGATTCTTTCACAAATATGATTTCTTAAAAAAATTAAATTAACGCTCCTAAGA
>JBEPYP010000226.1:0-1035 GCA_041641355.1 Thermoproteota archaeon
GTCTGCTTCTGACATTTCGATAAAGGGTTTAAGTGGGAAGATTCCTGCATTGTTAACGAGTACATCAATTCTCCCAAACTTTTCTAATGCTGCCTTAACCATATTTTCAACATCGCTTAGCTTTGAGACATCGCACTTTATTGCTAGAACTTCAGAACCGAAAGCTTTCAATTCCTTTTCAACTTCATAGATTTTATCTGTGCTACTCGAGATTACTACCTTAGCTCCCTCTCTTGCAAATGTGAGAATGATCTCCTTTCCAATACCTTGACCAGAACCAGTAACTATTGCAACCTTATCTTTCAACTTCATTTGATGAAATTTTTTGTTTTAAATATATAAATGTTCTTTGTTTGAGGCTATATTTTGCAGCGTGGAAATTTAAGTAGCAAATCTTGAAGCTGAGTTGGTTGGGATTGCGGATGAAACAGATATAATCATTATAATATTTTTATGTGTTTGATAATCGTTCATTACAGCGAAATAAGAATAAAAGGTAGTAATAGAAATTTTTTGAAGATTGATTAGTCGAAAATATAAAAATGCCTAAGTGAGAGAAATTTTAAAAATATGAAAGAATCTACTAAACTAGCGAAACATGAAATCAAAACTTTCAATTCTCTTTTCTTGAGATTCGTTATAAAGCATTTGGCTGACATAAGAGGAGAAGTACTTTCAATTCTCTTTTCTTGAGATTCTTTTTTTAACCGTTTCTGTGAGTGATTCGATTCGATCCCTTTCAATTCTCTTTTCTTGAGATTCTCGATCCAGCGCGAAGGCGTCGCAGGAGAGCTCGCCTTTCAATTCTCTTTTCTTGAGATTCATGAACTAGCAAAGAAAAGCGTAATATCCACAACTACTTTCAATTCTCTTTTCTTGAGATTCGAAACATATGGAATATATTCTTGAGTAAATGTTTCTTCTTTCAATTCTCTTTTCTTGAGATTCCTAACTCAAGCACTAGAGAAGACAAGTTAGTACCTGCCTTTCAATTCTCTTTTCTTGAGATTCTTAGCTACAATATTGCTAATTGGC
>JBEPYP010000226.1:1045-2063 GCA_041641355.1 Thermoproteota archaeon
TCTCTTTTCTTGAGATTCAAGTTAAAGCAGTTATTCCCCACGGTATTAGAGTTTACTTTCAATTCTCTTTTCTTGAGATTCGTTATAGTAGCACTCGGAAAAGATATATCGAAATGGAACTTTCAATTCTCTTTTCTTGAGATTCTGAACATTTAGGGCTGGTATGTCGATTGTCTTTTATATTATCTTTCAATTCTCTTTTCTTGAGATTCGTTATAAAGCATTTGGCTGACATAAGAGGAGAAGTACTTTCAATTCTCTTTTCTTGAGATTCGTTATAAAGCTATTCACTACCGTTGACCAATCTATAGTCTTTCAATTCTCTTTTCTTGAGATTCAAGCAAAAATATATTATTTAGCACTAGGCGCTTTTATCTTTCAATTCTCTTTTCTTGAGATTCTTAAACGCATCTCCTTAACGGGAATTGTTTCGTTTCTTTCAATTCTCTTTTCTTGAGATTCAGGAGTTTAAGGAACCGCTCACACTTCGAGGCATTTTTTATCTTTCAATTCTCTTTTCTTGAGATTCTTCCAGCTGGATTTGTAGCATACAGCTTAACGAAAAGAACTTTCAATTCTCTTTTCTTGAGATTCTTCCTACTTTACCTCCTGACGTTCAACTTTACAAAACTTTCAATTCTCTTTTCTTGAGATTCGGGACTATGAACAAGAAGCTGATATAAATGAATTACTTTCAATTCTCTTTTCTTGAGATTCCTTAAACATACAGCTATAAGCTCTTTAGGCGCGGTCTTTCAATTCTCTTTTCTTGAGATTCGTGAGTTTTCAAAATTCATTCGGGGAAAAAATTCACTTTCTTTCAATTCTCTTTTCTTGAGATTCTGGGGTTCCCCCGCCCGTCACTTCGCAAATCAATAATGTTCTTTCAATTCTCTTTTCTTGAGATTCAAAATAGTAGTGATACAAATTGAAGTTTTAGCGGGGCTCTTTCAATTCTCTTTTCTTGAGATTCCATGGATGCCAGCTATATTAACTCTACTTGGAATTACTTTCAATT
>JBEPYP010000227.1:0-2055 GCA_041641355.1 Thermoproteota archaeon
TTTGAAAGAGCCAAGGCTTAGAGCTTATTTTGAAGAAAGTGATGAATTATTCCTAGATATTCATAGAAAAGATCTCATCCCTAAGCTTGAGGAATTTGCTAAATCTTTCAAGAAGAAAGTCAAATTCAAAGTACTGGAAGAAATACCTGAACACGTAGGACTAGGTTCAACTACGCAACTTTGCCTATCGTTCGCTTATTCCTTATATGAGGTGAACAAAATGACCTTCGATGCTTACGAAGTAGCAGCAAAGCTAAATCTAGGTGAAATATCTGGAATAGGAATAGCTTCCTTCATAAAGGGCGGCTTTATAATAGATACAGGGAAAATAGACGAGGGAATACCTAGAATAGAATTCAGATCAGACTTTCCCGATGATTGGGTATTTGTTCTTTTGAGAGATATCAAAGCTAAAAAGGGGCTTTATGGAGCTAAGGAAAGAGAAGCCTTCTCTAGGCTTAAGGAAACGAAAGAAGAAAGAATACTTGAAATGTATTCATTATTAGAACAGATGAAAGATGCTTTGAAGAATAAAGACATAGAAACTTTTGGAAAAGTACTAACGAAATTCCAATTCCTAGTGGGTCTCAATTTCGAAAATGTGCAAGGAGGAATATTCTCTAGTAAAAACATCGAAGAGTTAGTGAATTTCTTATTGAAGAACGGAGCTTTTGGTGCGGGACAAAGCTCATGGGGACCGACTGTATATGGACTTTTTTCAAGGGATACGTTGAAAATAAGTTTATTACAGAATAAATTACCTAGTAATGTTGAAATTAAAGTTACAAATGCAAATAATAAAGGATTTATAAAAATATCTGAGAAAACATCCAATTCGCTCTATTAAGTTAATAAGAGAGTTGAAAGATTATATATTATGTTATCTCTTGAAGAATGGTTTAAAATATACAATGATATTTCTAAACGTTTGAGATTATCACCGATAGAAGATGAAAGGAGTGCAGAATTACTTAGCGTACTGATTAGGAATAGAGCTCTAGATCCTTCAGAGATAAAGAAGATAGTTTACAATAAACATGTAGTGGTTGTAGGAGCCGGACCTTCTGTGATCGAAGATCTTGAAAGTATAAAGAGAATAGAAAGAAAGAGGATAGTATTTGTGACATGTGATGGTGCTACAAAGGCCTTTTTGGAGGTTTTCGAAACAAATCCGCATATAATAGTGACGGATCTTGATGGAACCCCAAAAGAACAAGTGCTGTGCTCTAAAATGGGTAGTATAGTAATGGTACATGCCCATGGAGATAACAGGACGGAAATCGCAACTTATGTTCCTAAAATAGAGAAGATAATAGGAACTACGCAAACTAAGCCTAAGGAAAAAGTTTATAATTTTGGTGGATTTACTGACGGCGACAGGGCTGTTTTCATAATGAGCCATTTTAAACCTATAAGTATAACCTTGGTGGGTATGGATTTAACAGAAGAAGTCGGGAAATACTCAAAACCTATAATTTTCGACAGAACAAAAAAGATTCAGAAATTGAAGATCGCTAAGGAATTATTGGAACTCTTAGCAAAGGTGAACAAGATGAGAGGGAATGAAATAAGGCTTTTCAACCTGACTAAAAACGGCGTAGATATAGAAGGATTTGAAAGAATTACCGTAAAGGATTATGTCAATCTGATATACAGCTGATTAAGCTTCTTCTACCTTCTCTACATACATTAAAGGATAATTTATCTCCTTGATGAATCGTAATCTTCCTGTAACCAAAGCTTTACCGTACTTTATTTTCACGATAACTTCTAAATTTTTCTTAGATATTTCTCCGTAAGAATAAGGAGAATCTTCTTTTCTTTTGTATTTAATTTTAACTCTGGCGAATACTCGAAAAGGTTGAGCAAGCAATGCTTTTTCTATTGTTCTTTCAATTTCCTTGACGCTATCTTTCCTAAAAGGCATTCCCATGAATTGGTGGTATGCAAAACTAAGAGATATGCCTAGCTCGAAAATAGCCCTTTCTCTATCGCTTAACGATTTATCAAAATAAGTTTTAACTAAATCTTCCATAATTATTTATCCTAAGCGAT
>JBEPYP010000228.1:0-2049 GCA_041641355.1 Thermoproteota archaeon
CTCTGGATATTCTTGCCAACATCTTAGACATCCTGTGCATTTCCATTTTCTAGGCAACAATCCTCCTAAAGGTCCATCGAAAACTCCATATTCACAAGGTCTATCTAAAAGCGCATCGAATCTTAATCTTATTTCCTTATAGGAATCAAGTAGACTACTTTTTAGTCTTATTTTCCTTTCAACTAAGCTAAGTAAAAAATCTTTATTCAAGATAAGTTTTACTTTGGATAAAAAATATGATATTATAAGTTCATTGATTTCTCTAGCTACAAGTTTGATGAGACCCGTTTTGTTCACATGTGGTTCGAACTTGTTGAGTATTTTATAAATAGCAGGAGCATGTTTTCTTTTCAGTTCACATCTTATATTTTGTTCATTTCCTTCCAGGTATGAAATTTGGTTTAAGATTGTTTCATCACTTAGCATATTTAGTGTTATTTATCTTAATATTTAAAAATAATTATGAACAATTGTTCAAAATAATTTCTTTTTTAGAAAAATTATTTTTTAAAAATTTTATTTTTTCATGCTTAAATTGAAGATTGTCTAATTGTCATGTATGAAGCAGTTATTATTTTCAGTATTACTCTTCTTGCTTATTCATTCTTTTATAATAAACTACTCTAGTGGGCTTATCGATGATCTAGGTTTAAATCTAGAAAAAACCAATAATGCGCAAAATAATTATTGGAAACACCAGCAAGAAATAAGCTCAAAACTAAGATCCGGATCTAACGCTATCACTAGCCTAAGAATATATCAAGCTAGCTCATCAGATCCTTGTTCTTTCATAGAGAAAACAATAGCTGTAAGGGATTACGGGTTAGTCTCTGAAGGTAAATTCAGGATTCTTTCAGAAAGCTCTCTTTTCTTGGATTCAAATTCTCTGAATCTCTTGGGCGAAATAGCTAAGAATACCTATTCAGTTCTGGTATCTTTCTTCAACGCAACTCCTTACGATCAAGATAGAAACAATATAACCGAGGTCCTTGTCGCTCAGTTGAACGAGAATTACAATGCAAATGAGGTATTTATAGCGGGTTATACCAATCCAGGTAAAGATCCCAACGGCTTAGGGTTAATATATTTAGATTCTAGAGTTTTTCGATTGTATAGTCTCGTTGAATTTCACACGCTTTTTGCTCACGAACTTTTCCATCTAATTCAAGCCTCTGTAATTGATCTTAATAAGCATGAAATTTGGGTAATAGAAGGTACGGCTGTATTTGCTAGTGATCTAGCTGTTATAGGTTATTCTCCTTTGTGGAGGAACATCAGGTTAACATATAACAACTTCAATCTTTCTCTTCGGACTCCTCTTGAATGTTTGAGTATTGAGGGGTATATAGCGAACTATTTAATATCAGCTGTTTTCTTCGAATTCTTAGCTGAGAGGTACGGTTTGTCTATAATCAAGGATTTGCTTTTCGAGCTCAAACACTTGCCAAGTATCAAAGCTATAGAAAAAGTAACAAGATCTGATTTTTCTGATATCTTCTCAGAGTTCGCTATATGGAATTATTTAGGTCTTTACAAAGGCACTAACTATACTTTTGAAGGCGTTAAGGTTTATGCAAACGCACAGACCGTTTTGAATGATACATATAATTCCCGAATATCTTCTTTATCAACCCATTTTATTAAAATCAATTCTAATTTCAATCCTTCAAGGATTTACATAGACTATAATGGAGATTTAAATTTTGTTTTAATAAAAATAAAGGGTGATCGATTTTCTAATTATGCTTACGAAGTCTTAAAAGTCAAAAACGAAAACTATATAATGTTTAATAACAAAGATTATGACGAAATAATCTTAGCGATAGTAAATGCAGGATCTCAAAACGTAAATTATAGCATAAAGCTGTTGCCCTCTGATATAACAGTTTTCACCGTAACTCATACTGAGACGCAAGTAGTTTTACAAAGATATCTAGATCCGTTATTAGTGGTTTCAACCATATTGTTAGGGATTGCGCTTTTGATAACTTTGATTATTTTATTATTCTCAAGGAGTCGGCGTCAGCAAAGCTTTCTTTGAGAAAACAT
>JBEPYP010000229.1:0-2043 GCA_041641355.1 Thermoproteota archaeon
CAAATCGAAAGGATAATGATTTGCCATTCTTCGCTTTATCTGGATGTTAGAGCTGAATTCCTAGATTTCTTGTTCAAGGTATTGCCTAGCTCATTGAAAAGATGTTTTTTGACCAATAGTGGTTCAGAAGCCATCGAACTGGCTATCAAGATCGTTAGGAAAAGAGGTAAGAAGGGAATAATAAGCATGATTAATTCGTATCACGGTAAGACTTTAGGCTCGCTATCAGTTACTGGCAAGAAGAAATACAGAGAAAGCTTTGAACCCTTGCTCAGCAATGTAAAATTCGCTAACTATGGGGATCTGGATGATTTATTGAAAAAAATAGACCAAGATACCGGTGCAGTAATCCTTGAACCTATTCAAGGTGAAGCAGGCGTTATTATACCTAGCGATGATTATCTAAGAGCAGTCAGGGATATTTGCTATGACAAAGACATCTTGCTAATACTCGATGAAATACAAACAGGCTTAGGTAGAACCGGTAAATTATTCTGCTTTGAGCATTATAACATAGAACCTGACATTTTATGCATAGGCAAAGGTTTGGCTGGAGGTTTACCTGTTGGATGCGTAATAACCAAAGAAGAGCTAAATGTACTTAAGGTAGGAGAGCATACGAGTACTTTCAGCGCTAATCCCTTGGTGTGTGCAATAGCCAAAGAGGTGCTAAGTTATATCGTTGATAATAAGTTGTATGAAAACGCCAGAGAGATGGGGAATTTGTTATTGGATAAGCTGAATTTGCTTAAGGGTCGTTTCTGCATCAAAGATGTTAGAGGAAGAGGTTTAATGTTAGCTGTTGAGTTCGAGCACGATATTAGAGATCTTTTGTTCAAGGCCTTGAAAAATGGTTTGATTTGCGGCTACACCTCTCCTAATATTTTAAGATTCCTACCTCCTTTGAATATTACTCCCAAAGAAATCGAAATAGCTTTAGAAAAGCTCGAGAATAGCTTATCATCATGGATCCCATCGAAGCACTAGAGGGTTTATTGAAGATATATTCTCCTTCCTACCATGAAGGAGAAGCGATAAGCTATCTCGAAGCTTTGCTGAGAGAATTAGGAATGAATCCAAAAGTCGATTCGAGCGGAAATTTGCTCGCTGAGATTGGTAAAGGAGAAATGAGCATATTGCTATGCGGACATGTAGACACCGTGCCAGGGGAGATTAAGTACAGAAGAGAAGGAGACTTGATATATGCAAGGGGTAGCGTAGATGCTAAGAGCTCGCTTTTAGCTTTGATATTCGCCGCAAATAAGCTAAATCTCGATGGGTTGAAGATCAAAATAGCCTGTACTGTTAGAGAAGAAAGCGAAGAATCAGGAATATCAGAGATAAGCGAAGATTTCTTGAGATCGGATTTCGCCGTGTTTGGAGAACCCTCTAACTTAGATGGAATAGTGATAGGTTATAGGGGCAGGATTGGTTTGAACATCAAATCTAAAGCAAATAGGGCTCATGCTTCCTCTAATTCGGTGAACGTTATAAAAGAGACGTTGAGAATATTGAGCAGGATCTCTTCCATCGAAGAGAAGTACACTAAAGATAGCTTGTTCAATTCTTTGTCGATAAATCCAGTTATGATAAGGAGCGGAATCTCCAATAATGTCTTACCAGATGTATGCGAGGTATTTCTGGATATAAGAATTCCTATAGGGGTTAGTATAGAAGAAATCAAGGAGATGATCGAAAAGGAAATCAAGAAATCGCCTATTGAAAGCGAAATACTTTGGACTTCTCAAACGAATCCTGTGCTCGTTGATACTAGTTGCGAATTGGTAAAAGCATTCAAAAAGGCGATCGTTAAAGAACTCAAGCTTAAGCCAAGGCTTGTGGTTAAAGCAGGAAGTTCAGACATGAATTATTATGCGAGTAAATTCAATGCTTGTTGCATCTCATATGGTCCAGGAGATCCTAAGTTGGAGCATGGGAATTTCGAATTCATTTCAATAAGCGATTATTTGAAGAGCATAAACGTAATCGCTTCTGCCATTGAAATCCTAAAGCACATTCTTAAGAAGTAAATTTTAACGATCA
>JBEPYP010000230.1:0-2024 GCA_041641355.1 Thermoproteota archaeon
AAGTATTGTTTTCTCTATAAAAGAACAAGGATCTGATGAGCTAGCTTGATATATTCTTAGGCTAGTGATGGCGTTAGATCCATAGCTTAGTTTTGAGCTTATTTCTTGCTGGTGTTTCCAATAATTAGTTTGCGCATTATTGGTTTTTTCTAGATTTAAACCTCGATCATAGATAAGCCCGCTAGAGCCGTTTATTATAAAAGAATGAATTAGCAAGAAGAATAATACTGAAAATAATAACTGCTTCATACATGACTATTGGACAATCTTCAATTTAAGCATAAAAAATAAAGAGATGAGTTTTTTAACAGGAATAGAAGAGAGCAAAAAAGAAGACCCTTGAAAAGCAATACAATATTGACATATTTATATATGCACCTCACACTGCACAAAAGAAGAGAAGTTAAGTTAAAGCGTCGCTCATCAAAACACTCTATGAAGTATTCGAAAGCGAACTAGGTAAGTCATATGAATGGATTTTGATTTGCGAAAGAAGCTAATCTCCTTCTTTTCTAGACCAAACTCTTCCATTAAATGCCAAAGATTTCCTTAAGAAGGAGAAGATCCATTTCGAGATTTGTTGCAGAAGCTTATAAGAAAGGATGGAAGAAAATGGCAGTATTTAAGAAAGTGTAGCTTTTCCACTGCAATTTATTTAAGAAAGTTAATGAGATAAATCTGTAGAATGTTCTATTATCCTTCGTTCAAGTTCACCAAAGAAGAAAATCTAAACTGTTTAAACCCCTATGCTAGGAAATGGTTTGAAAGTAAATTCAAAGATCTAACACCTCCTCAATATTATTCCTTCAAGCTTCTAAGCGAAAATAAGAATTTGTTGATAACCGCACCTACAGGCTCAGGTAAGACGCTTTCAGCATTCTTAGTTATAATTTCTAAACTCTTCGATAGAGCTTTAAAGAACGAATTGAAAGATGAGGTATATTGTATATACGTCTCTCCCCTAAAAGCCTTAAACAACGACATACAAAGGAACCTAAAGGAACCTTTAGAGGAAATATCTGAGTTGATCAAGAAGGACGGCATAGAAATACCTGAAATAAGAGTTGCAGTAAGAACAGGGGACGTGACTCCTTCAGAAAAACAAAAGCAATTGAAAAAGCCACCTCACATTCTCATTACCACGCCCGAGAGCTTAGCTATAATATTGAATTCTCCTAAATTCTTGGAAAAAATAAAGAATGTTCAATACGTTGTTGTAGATGAAATTCATGAGCTTGCTAATAATAAAAGAGGAATTCATCTTTCTCTTTCGTTGGAGAGACTAAGAGAAATATGTGGCAGAGATTTCATAAGAATAGGACTTGGCGCTACGTTATATCCTTTAGAGGAAGCTGCAAAGTTTTTGATGGGTTTGAATGAAAAAGGAGAATTCAGAGACTGCTGGATCATAGATGTTTCATGGGAAAAGGCCTATGATCTAAAAGTAATCTCTACAACGGAAGATTTGATCTATACGCCTGATGAGGTGATAGAAAATAGAATGTACGAAATTCTCTATGAAATAATAAAAAGTAGCCCTACGGTATTGATTTTCACGAATACAAGAAGCGGCACTGAAAGAGTAGTCTTTAATCTCAAGAAAAAGTTCAATTATACAGATGATGATATAGCAGCACATCATGGATCCTTATCTAGGATAGTAAGGCTTGACGTAGAAGAAAGGTTGAAGAAAGGTCTTCTCAAAGCTGTGGTTTCATCTACAAGTCTAGAATTGGGCATTGATATAGGATATATAAGAACGGTAGTTCAGCTAGGATCTCCTAAATCTATAACAAGGGCAATACAAAGAATAGGTAGGAGCGGACATAGATTTCAAGATGTTTCTGTGGGAAGAATAGTAGTAATGAACAGAGATGATCTAGTAGAATGCGCTATTATGTTATACTATGCCAAACAAAGGATGCTTGACAGATTCCATATGCCAAAGAATTGTCTAGATGTCTTAGCTCAGCATATAGTAGGCATGGCTATAAATAAAAAGTGGAATGTAGATGAAGCATTCA
>JBEPYP010000231.1:0-2024 GCA_041641355.1 Thermoproteota archaeon
ACATCCCTTCCTACTTGATCTGTGCCTAAAGGGAACGAAATCGAATAAGTCTTGTTCTTAGCTTCTATGTTCATCGTGCTCATAGGAGGCATCAATGGCTTAATGGGAATCAATTCACCATCTATGTTTAAATAGGATTGCTTTGGATCTAGGATCACCAAAAAAGGAGAAAGCAACGATATTACCAATATGGAAGATAAAATCAACAATCCTGTTAGAATCATCAAGTCTTCATGACCTTTTATTCTGAATATCCTCATGTTAGTACCTTATTCTAGGATCTAGGTATGCATATGCTATATCAACGATTAGGCTGACCAAGGCTACCAATATAGCGTAGATTATTATCGAACCCTGTACCATGTTGTAATCCCTGCTCAGTATGCTCTCATATATCAGCGAACCTATTCCAGGCCATGAAAAAACGGTCTCAGTTAATACAGCTCCTCCTAGAAGAGCTGCGAATTGCAATCCCATCATCGTAGCTATGGGTATCATCGCATTCCTAAGTCCATATTTATAGAGGATCCTAGATTCTGCTATCCCCCTTGCTCTAGCAGCTATCACGTAATCCTTTGAAAGGCTTTCTGCTACCTGTGTTCTAGTAAGCCTCACGAATATGCCTGATAGATATATTCCTAAAACTAGAGAAGGCAATATTATGTGGTGAAGCCAATCCAATAATATATCCATGCGTCCTGCCATCAAAGAATCTATTAGCACGAAGCCTGTCTTCCTTATATCAATGTATTCGAATTCCATAATGGGGCTAAGTCTTAAGGAAGATGGGAATATCCTTAGAGTTATAGCGAAAATTAAGATGAAAACCAGGCCTGAGAAGAAAATCGGGACAGAATAAACTATCATTCCATAGAGTCTAGAAAGATAATCTAAGATACCGTGCAATTTCCTTGAGCCGTAAGTTCCAAAAGGAATCCCTATCAATATCGCGAAAAGCATTCCGAATATAGCTAGCTCAATCGTCGCAGGCAATCTTTGATATATAAGAAAAGATACGGGTATCTTTGTAAGCGCCGTTACTCCGAGATCTCCTCTGAAAATCATCGAGATGTAATCTATGTATTGATTGATCAGAGGCTTGTCCAATCCTAGCTCAGCCCTTCTCCTTTGAAGAGCTTCTTCAGGTATGTCTCTACCTTCTAGTATTGTTACGGGATCTCCGGGTAATACTCTGAGAATTATGAAGGTGAAAGTGAGCAACAATAATACCATAGGAATCGTGAGGAGAGTTCTAGCTATCAAATAGGATTTAAGACTCATAAAAAATTAATTGTTTAAAAAAATTAAATAGAATCCTTTCTTGAAACAAGAAGCAATAGGACTGATATAGATGCTGATAGAGGCTCTATGTATGCTGATGGTTTAGTAGCATAGATTGTCCAATATCTGAATATTTGAGAGTAGTCCAGAACAACTCCTTCAACATTAGGTTGAGCGATTGCTACTTGTCCTTCTTGCCATAATGGTATTATAGGTGCATCATCTGCAACTATTCTTTGAATTTCTTCAAGAATCGCCGCTCTCTCGTTTCCAGATTTCAAGACTTGCTGATCTACTAGATTATCTACTGTCGGGTTTTTGTAATTTACCTTTAACCAACCGTTGCCACCGCTATGATAGAACGGCCTAACGTAATTATCTGAATCCAGGAAGTCAGGGAACCATCCTAATAACCACATCGAGATTTTCTCTTCTCTGAAAAGTGTTCTATAAGTAGCCCATTCTGCGCTTTTGAGGGTCACTTCTATAATGCCTGTAGCTTCCATTCCTTGCTTCAGTATCGAAGCGACATCTCCTTCAACAGGCGTATATCTAACGGGGGTATACCATAGCTCCAATCTTAGTTTATTGGCTTCGCTATATCCTGCTTGTCTCAACAAATTCTTAGCAGCTTCTATGTTAGGTCTTTCGCCGTATTTATCCTTGAAAGCATCTATGTGTCCAAAGAATCCTATCGGGACCATGCTGTAAAGAGGTTGGGCGATTCCCAATAATGGTCCTTG
>JBEPYP010000232.1:0-2010 GCA_041641355.1 Thermoproteota archaeon
GACTAATATATATCTGCCCATTTCTTCCTTAGCCAACCCCATTCCTTCCAGTTTTTTTAAATGATATTCCGCCAACGAAGGAGATTTGAGCTTTAAAGCCTTTTGAACTTCTCTAACACCTACTTCTCCCTTCTTTAATAAGTAAAGATAAACACGTAACGTTTTCCCTCTAAGTTCCATCAAGTTTATAAGAAGATGAACTTTTTAAACTTAACTAGCAGAGAACTTAAGGCCTCTTCAACTTTTCAGGATTCGTATAAGTATGTTTTAAAGGAAGTTCAAATGAGTTGAACTATTGTTTAAAAATCTAGTATTAAATTCATCTTTTCTCTTTTATCTCATATGAACGGTATAAAAATAGCGATATATACTCTAAGCGGTGTACTAGCGGCCTTGGTGATAGTAGGAATATTATACATAGGGCAATTAACACCGAGCATAGGACAATTAACACAACAATCTACTCCGCCGGGCACCCAAACACCTTATACAACACCCTATACAACACCTTATACGTCTCCGCCTATAACTGCAATACCTGCTGCCGAATCTAACTTCGTACTAGCTATTACAGATCCTCCTATTTTACTTGAAGGAGTGAGCGCAGTTTATCTTAGCTACGAGAACATATACGTACATTCAGTAAGCAAAGATGCTTGGATTTCGTTAAATCAATCAGGCACATTAAATCTACTCGGATTGATAGATTTTGCTCAAATATTGGCTGTTTCAAAGATTCCTGAAGGGAGATACAATCTAATTAGGTTTTCGAACGTTTCAGCAGTGGTCACTTATGAAAACGTGAATTATACTGCAAAGGTGCCTTCTGATGAGTTATTGATCAATATATCACCCCCAGCAGAAGTAAGCGAGAATACTACCACGACTATATTGTTACAGCTAATACCTAGAGTTATAGTAACACATGAAGAAAGTGGCTTAGCTTTCCTTCTAGTACCTTTCATTAAGGCTTTCATGATAGATGATGTAACAGATCTAATACCCAAAAACATTAATCCTAGGGAAGCCTTTGAAACAAAAGTTAGGTTGCCTTTGAAGGAAACTAAGATTTACCGCTTCTTAGTTTCGCCTTCACAGTATGGTGATGTAAAGATCGTCAATGCAACTGTATCAGCGAACGGATTATCTTTCACAGTGTTTAACGCAGGGAACTCGACTGTTAATTTGAAGGTAGCTTTTATTTACGGTACCATAACAGTAGGTGTTGTTGGTAAATTAGGAAAAACGTTTGTTAGCGCCTATTTCTCGATATTGCCTAACGGTTCTCTTGAACTGATATCTAAATTTAAACCAAAGGACTTAGCTAATGTTTACTACACGAATCAAGGTTATTCTTTGAATCCAGGAGAGAGTAAAACTTTCGTTTATAAGGGAAGTCTTGAGTTATTCAGTTTAGAAATAGGTCACCCTGCTCCTATAGGATCCATTAAAATAAAACCAGCTATGGTCTTTGTGCTAGTAGTTATAGGAGAACCTTTGGCTCTAAGTAAGATTACTGTCGTTTCTAGTTAATTTAAATAAATTTTAAATTTTTTTTAAATTTTAAATTTTTTTATAAATGTATTGGTAAATCTGAATTTATAAGAAACACATCACCATTTTCTTTCAATGTCATTTGAATAGCATGTAGCTCAACTCCTTTTTCTCGAGCTTCTTTTATTTCTTTGCTTAAAATCTCATCTCCTTCTTCATTGGGTTTAAAAGCCTTAGCTAAAGGATGTGCTGCAATGAATACGAGCATTGCTCTTTTACCTCTACTAGTCAATTCTATCAATTCTTCTACATGTCTTCTTCCTCTTAAAGAAGGGCAATCCGGGTACATTGCAAAATAAGAATTGAATAAGACCGCAGATTTTACTTCTATGAATATCTCTTCATCTCCTTTCTTGAAAAGATAGTCTAAAAAGGAATTCCTTACTCTTATGTTTCTTTTATGTAAACTTGCCCCTTTTAGCCAATCAACCATGCCTTTTTCAACTGCTATTTCAA
>JBEPYP010000233.1:0-1994 GCA_041641355.1 Thermoproteota archaeon
CGTTAACAACTATTCCGTTTTCTACTTTTATCCCTGCGTGTTTAGCAAGCTCTACGTTAGGATTTATTCCTATTCCTATTAACGCTAAGTCTGCAGGTATCAATTCTCCTTTATTAGTTTCCACTGCTTTTATCCTTCCATCTTCACCTACGAATCTTGAAGCACTGGTATTCGTAAATATCTCAACCCCTTTACTTTTAAGGAAGTCCTCGATGAAAATGCTCATTTCTTGATCCAAAACTCTGGATAGCAAATGCTCAGTGAGCTCTATTATCCTGACTTTAAGCCCCTTAGAAGCTAAAACTGAAGCAACTTCACATCCTATGAATCCACCTCCCACTATAGCTATACTCTTAGCTTCCTGGTACGCTTCTCTTATCTTTTCGCAGTCGTCTAAAGATCTTAGGTAAAATATGTTCTTGAGGTCTGAACCTTCAATGTTGAGTTTCCTAGGAGAACCACCTGTAGCTATTAAGAGCTTTTCGAAGCCTATTTCAGTCCCATCATCGAGCTTAACCTCATTATCTCCAACATCGAGCTCCATCGCTTTTTTGTTAAGTATCAGTTCTATCTTGTTCTTTTCATAATATTCTCTCTTCTTCAAGAAGATGCTATCTCTCTTAATCTTACCTTCAAGATAACCCTTCGACAATACAGTCCTATCATAGGGTAAATGACTTTCTTGGGATATTATCGCTAAACTCCCTTCCTTATCTATTTCTCTTATAGACTGAGCTGCATAAGAACCAGCTATACCTCCTCCTATTATCAAATACTTAAAATGCATTCAGAAATCTTTCCAGCTGAAGCCCTTCCAAATGTCTTTATCTCCCCAAATACCCAATCTCCAACAATTGAATTCGACAACTTGGGAATGATCTATGAACAAGTTGACTTCTTTGGATACGTTCTTAAGATACCATTTGAATACAGGAGGCTCTGAAGCTTCGAACATCAATTTCTCGTAGCCGAAGTTGTTAATCAATTCCTTTATCACATCTATCCTCCAGCTAGAATGAGGCAATCCTTCTGTTATCCCTTCAGATTCTATCATTAACATGTCGGCATTGTTGTTTAACAAGTATTTCGCTTCTTCGATGAACTCGCTTACTTCCTTTAACTCTAGCTTGTATTCTAATATCTCAGTACCTCCTCCTGCTCCTTTCATCAAAGAGATTTCAGGCTTAGCCTTCATCGATCTTGAATGAACTTCTTTTATCAATTCCTTCCTATATTCCAAGGGTATGTTTACGAAGCCGCTAGATATCTCGATTACATCGAACTCTAAGCTTTTGCACTCTTCTAAATATTGCTCAACAGCTTTTCTCCCTTGGAGTATCACCCTTTCTATCATGCCTCCTGTTGATACGTATACTTGATGATCATGACATAGTTTTATTATCTGCTTGACTTTATCGTAGCTCAACAATCTTTGAGACCCTCCTGCGAACTTAAATCCATCGATGTATTCAGACCAGTCCTCCAACAATGCCTTTAGGTAACCATAGGTCACAGAAGTGTAATAAGGGCCCCTTATTTCTATAATCCCTTTACTCCTAGGCTTGGGAGGGAGTTCTGCTATCTTCAAGAATTCAAAGGCTTTCTTAGTCATATGCTAAGATACTTCAGCTTCATTAAATCCTTTTAAAAAACAGGTTCAAGGCGTTCTCTGTAGTTTTCCTACAAACTTCCAATAAGGGGACTTTCTTGAGCTCTGCTATTTTTCCCGCTGAGATCACGACATTAGAAGGGGCATTCCTAATGCCTTTTTCAGGGCCTAATACTGGAGCATCGCTTTCTAAAGCTAGGTTATCCAAGGATAAATGCTTCACCAACTTTTGCTTTTGCTCAGACCTAACAACAGAAGGAGGGATGGAAAAGAGAAAACCCCGCTTAGCTCCTAAGGAAGCGTATCCTATTGATCCGTCGAAGGCATGCATCAATACCTTGGTTATCCCTGATTCCAAGAGCATCATTATGGCGTATTTACCAGC
>JBEPYP010000234.1:0-1994 GCA_041641355.1 Thermoproteota archaeon
TTTATTCTTTAGCTGAGAAAGGGTTGTCTAGCACCGTTCCAGGTTTACAGGATCCTTACGAAGAACCTACTAGACCAGAGTTAACGCTAGAAACGGATAAGCTAGGAATTGAGGAATGTGTGGAAAAAGTAATAGAGTTTATTAAAAAGGTTATTTAACGTAGGTCGCTGGAGATGTGTCGAATTTCTTCTTGCATGCTTCAGAACAGAAATAATATGTCTTTCCTTTATAGTCGCTTTTGTATTTTGCCTTTGCGGTATCTACTTCCATTTTGCATACAGGATCGATAGCCTTTGCCATATATATCTTAATAATCTCTTACGGTATAAGATTTAATATAAGATTTATAAATAAGACGTTCAAGTGAGAACTAGTGGCTAAAGATATTGTTTGTGGTATGTATGTTGATGAATCTAAAACTCCTTTCAAAGTCAAAAGAGGCCAGACAACGTATTACTTCTGCAGTAGTTCATGTTTAGAGACTTTCATTCACCCTTTGAAGGAATTCAGAAATCTGAAGATAATGACGAGTTTAGCTCTAGCTATAGGAGCGAGCGTATTAATCCTAGACCATGTATTTGCTTATAATCCTTTAATACTCCTCGTATTAGCCACTATAGTTCAGTTCGGTCCTGGACTGGAGTTCTATAAAGGTTCTATAGATGCTATTAGAGCAAGACAAGCAAATATGGACGTTTTAATAGCTCTAGGTACCAGCGCTGCTTGGATATTCAGCTTGCTATACACTCTTCAGACAACATCTCTAATCCCTACGATAATAGCAGCCACAGGTGCGTATTTTGCAGAATCAACTCTTATCATAGCTTTAATCTTATTAGGTAGAACTATAGAAAGGCTAATGAAGCATAGAGCACAGGATGCAATACAATCTATCCTAGAACTACAACCTCCAATGGCTAGAGTAATTAGAAATGATGAAACTGTCGAGGTTAACGTAGATGAAGTAGAAGTAGGAGAAATAGTCGTAGTCAAACCAGGTGAAAAGATACCTTTAGACGGTGTAATTGTAGAAGGGGCCACGTATGTAAATCAATCAATGGTAACAGGAGAAAGTATACCTGTATTTAAACAAAAAGGGGATGAAGTTATAGGAGGCACGATAAACAAATCTGGATTGATAAAGATTAAGGTTACTAAGAAGAGCTCTGAAGGATTAGTATCACAGATCATGAAGATCGTCGAAGAATCAATACTTTCTAGAACACCTATACAAAGGTTAGCTGATAAGATAGCATCTTTTTTCGTGCCGGTCGTAGTTTTAATTGCCATTTCTTCTTTCTTATTCTGGACTTTAGGATGGGGGTTACCATTAACGATCTCCTTGGCTATATTGATAGCTGTTTTAATCATAGCATGTCCATGTGCTTTAGGAATAGCTACACCAGCAGCTTTGCTTGTAGCAGCAGGAAAAGGGGCTAAACAGGGAATATTGATAAAAGGAGGCGAATATTTAGAAAAGATTCATAAAACTAACGTAGTTGTTTTCGACAAGACTGGGACTTTAACAATGAATAAGCCTCGACTAACTGATGTGATAAGCTTCTATGAAAAGGCTTTAGAAATAGCTGCAAGCATTGAAAAGAATTCAACCCATCCTTTGGCTCAAGCTTTGGTGTATGAAGCTTCTAGAAGAGGAATAAAGTTCTTAGAAGTAAATGAATTCGAAGAAATACCAGGAGAAGGGGTTAGGGCTAAGATATCCGATAAGGAATACTACCTTGGAAATTATAGGGTATTAGAAAGATGCAAGGTAACATTGGATGAAAAACAAAGTAAACTCATAGACGAACTTGAAAATGAAGGAAAAACCTTATCGTATTTGGTAGAAAACGGTAAGCTAATAGCAATCTTCGCTTTCTCGGACGTTATTAGAGAAGAAGCTAAGAGAGTTATAGAAGAGCTAAAGAAGATGAAAATAGAAGTGGTCATTCTAACAGGAGACAATGAAAAAGTTGCGAAAGCTGTGGCTAGAA
>JBEPYP010000235.1:0-1975 GCA_041641355.1 Thermoproteota archaeon
GTAATAAGATCTCTTAGGACCAAGATCTCATTCGCCAAGCATAAAGGGATAAAGGAAGAGAATATAATAATAGATCCTGGAATAGGCTTCGGTAAGACTTTGGAGAACAACTTAGATTTGATAATAAGGCTAAAAGAAATGAAGTGTATAGGAAGACCAATACTAGTAGGTTTGTCTAGGAAATCTTTCATAGGCAAAATCCTAGATCTTCCTCCTGAGGAAAGGCTTGAAGGAACGATTGCAGCAAACGCTTTGGCGATAATCAACTCTGCTAACATAATCAGAGTACATGACGTAAAAGAAGCGAAAAGGGTTGCAAGATTGGGAGAATATTTCCTAGATAGAATTAATAAATATTTCTCGGGATAGAGAATGTATGGAAGAGTATAAGAAAACGAATTTAAAGGCCGATGATATAAAGGATGGTTCTCTAATTAAGGTGGAAGTGGATGGAGAAGAAATAGTTATAGCTAAAGTCAAGGGAAGGTTTTATGGAATAGGTGCTTATTGTAAACATGAAGAATGGGATCTTTCTGAAGGTACATTGAGCGATACCAAAATAGTATGTGCCGGTCATGGTGCTGTTTGGGATCTTGAAACTGGTAAAGGAGAATTCGTGGAACCCCTTGAAGATGAACCGATCTACGATGTTAAAGTAATAGAAGGATATCTTTGCGTTAAAAAGAAATCCTGATGATAATAAGAAAAGAAGAGTTTTTTGAAGGAATAAATAAAGAAGTTCTTTTTGATTTTTTATCAAATCCTCTAAATATAGAGAAGGTTTATCCGAAAGATTTAAAGGTTAAGGTGAAAAGTCTTGAAGGTAAGTATCAAATAAGTGCTTATATCATGGGCCAAAGATTTGAATGGTTATTATCTATAAAAGAACTCGAGAGGCCTACAAAAATAGTGGACGAGCTAAAAGGCACATTATTTAGAGAATGGAAGAACGTGCATATAATAAAAGAAACAGAAAAAGGATCTTTAATGCAGGACGAAATATATTATAAAACTAAATTAGGTTTTTTAGGAGATATTTTAATTAAGAAATTTATAGAAAGAATAATTGATTATAGAAATAAATTTTTATTAAAGACATTCGGAAAAGAGATATCATATGAATATAAAGATCCATTTAAAATAAGCATTTTTAGCGGAACATTAATTTTATCCGCTATGTTCTTCTTTTCTCTATTTATTTTGTTATTTATTCCTAGAGGGTTGTTTTTTGATCTGTTATTAGGATTAATTTCTTGGTTTTTAATATGGTATTCCTCCCATGATCTAGCTCATTTCTTAGTAGGTAATTTAGTTGGTGTGAAGTTTTCCAATTATTACATAGGCCTTTCCAATCTCTTCAGAATTAATTGGATACCTGAACGAATTAGATTATTAATCATAGCCTTTGGACTGAAAATAGATAGGACTTCTACTACTGCCTCTAAAAAGGGTTATTTCGCGATGTATCTTGCAGGTCCTGTAGCTAGTCTAATAATGCCTTTCATACCTGCATTTTATTTGCTCTATTCTGGCTCAAGCTTAGCAGGATCTTTTCTATTAATATTATCCTTGGCTAATCTTGCCTTCGGTCTTTATTTTAGTCCTAAATATGGTTGTATAAACAAAGCTCTTAGATCATTGAAAAGATGAACTATATCGCAGTTGCAGAGAAAGGGAGTGTAGCTAAATCTCTTAGATCCTTTTTCAACTCAATGAAAATAAATGCTATAGTGTCTTCTGTTAGAGGGCACATCTTCGATGCAGATTTGCCCTTTGAATTCAAGAAATGGAGGAATGTGGATCCTTCTGAAATTTTCAAAGTAAACAAGGTAATAACGGTGATTAGGGACAAAGAATCTTATCAGAACATAACCAAACTGTTCAAGACTTATGAAGGTGTTTTGGTTATAGCTACAGATAATGATCATGAAGGTGAATTGATCGGTTTTGAGATTTTATCAATATATAGATCCAT
>JBEPYP010000236.1:0-1955 GCA_041641355.1 Thermoproteota archaeon
TTGCCTATGGTGCTATGGAGAATTGGGGCGCGATAACCTTTAGAGAGGTAGCTCTTTTAGTGGATGAAAGTTCTCCGTTCAGACAAAAAACCAGAGTAGCTACTACTGTGGCTCATGAACTAGCCCACCTCTGGTTCGGAGACTTAGTAACTATGAGTTGGTGGGATGATCTTTGGCTCAATGAATCCTTCGCTACTTTCATGAGCTATAAGGCTGTGAATGCTGCTTATCCTAACTTCAGAATATTCGATGAATTTTACATAGAGCAACAAGGTCGTGCAATGCTTAAAGATGCGTTATCTTCTACCCATCCCATAGAAGCTAAGGTAAATCAACCTGAAGAAATCGAACAGTTATTCGATGAAATAAGCTATAATAAAGGAGCTAGCGTATTGAAGATGATCGAATCTTATTTAGGCGAGGAAACTTTCAGGGAAGGAATAAGGAGATACTTAAAGAAATTCAGCTATTTAAATGCGAAGGGTTCGGATCTTTGGAGTAGCTTAGAAGAAGTAAGCAAAAAGAACGTGGAGAAGATAATGAGAGAATGGATAAGGAACAAAGGATACCCTGTGGTTTATGTGAGAGTAGATGAAAACAAGATAATATTAAGGCAAGAACGATTTTCGTTCTTCGAGAAGTCTGATGCAATATGGCCAATACCCTTAACCCTCGAGATAAACGGCAAGGTTAAAGATTTCTTGTTTTCTGAAAGGGAAGCCATAATAGAAGCCGATGAAGAAGTGAAAAGCCTCAAGCTCAATTTAAAGAGGGAAGGTTTCTATAGAGTTTTCTACGAAAATCTAGACTATGTTTTGAGAGCGAATCTAAGCGAAGAAGAGAAGTTCGGCTTGATCAATGATTTCTATGCCTTTCTTCAAGCAGGTATTATAAGCGTAGAAGAATATGAAAGGTTGATAAGGAATTTCCTCAAGGAAGACTCCATCCTCATATCCTCTGAGATGTCTGATCAACTGTTTAACCTATTCTTAATCAATCGAAGAAGATTTGGTCAAATAGCTTTGGAATTCCATAGATTAAAATACGATTTCTTGAAGGGAAAGGAGGATGAACCTAGTAAAGCGCTATTAGAAAAGGTAAGCAGGAGATTGAGCTTGATCGATGAAGAATTTGCTTCAATGCTCTCTAAGGATTTTCAAAATTATGAATCAATCGATCCTAACTTGAAGCTAGCGGTACTCATCTCTTACGTAAGAACTTCAGGAGAAAAGGCCTTCAAAGAACTTTTGGAAAGATATAGGAAAGAAATATTTGATGAAGAAAGAGAAAGGATATTGATAGCGCTTGTGAATGCTAAGGAACCGCACTTAGCATTCATCGCTTCTTCTCTGCTGTTTACTGGTGAGATCAAGAAGCAAGATCTAAGAGTTATCTTAGATAATTTAGCCAAGAATCCTTCCGTTAAGGATTTTGTATGGGTTTGGCTAAGCACAAACTTCGATTTCTTGAGTAAGATATATGCAGGTACAGGAATATTCGGAAGAGTCTTAGCTCAAGTAATACCTTTAATAGGAATAGGAAAAGAAGAAGTGAAGGAGTTCTTTGAAAAGGTTCAATTGCCTGAAGCCATGAGTGGAATAAGAGATGGATTGGAAGTTCTAAAAATAAATTCAAGGTTAGCAAAAATTTAAAAGAAGTCTTCTAAGTTAATTTTTTTATTTTTAATTTTATTATATATTTTTAAGAATCTTTCAAAATCTTTCTTTAAATCTTCTTCTTTATTTGGATTATAAAGAGCTACGGCTGGATGATAAGTAGCGAAATAGATTCTTCCGTCTTTTTCTATTAACTTACCTCTAGCATCTGATACGTTTTTTATTTTCAACAAATTCTTGGTAGCTATACTTCCTAGTAAAAGTATTATTTTAGGGGAAATGAGCTCTATTTGTCTGAACAAATAATTCTCCATGCAAATCTTTGCTTCATCATCTAAG
>JBEPYP010000237.1:0-1952 GCA_041641355.1 Thermoproteota archaeon
GCATGCTTAGGTCCTTTAACTACCCTAACTTTCAACTCATTTTCTATTTGTGATAAATCTCCTTGTATAAGTCCAGGTAATACAATGCATTCAATTTCTTCATTAATACAATTCTTCAATTCGCGAGTAATATATGCAGGTCTCATCAGGCTAGCTACAGGGAAGTTTAAGGCTATGACTTTACATTTTTTGTTGCATTTCTTAGCTTGTTCTTCAACTAAATTTTTAGCTAATTGGCCTGTTACGAGGAGAATTACGCCCATTTAGAGTTTTAAAAGCTAAGAGTTAAACGACTAGCCGTACCTATAACCTATTCCCTTACCCCACCTAGGGTATCTGAAGGCAATATTAGAATATGGGCAAACTATTCTACAAGAACCGCATTCAACGCAGTTATCATAACTAACTATTAACCTATCTTCTTCCCATTTATAGACGTCTGCAGGGCATACCGTTATACACGGCTTAAGCTTACACTTCAGACATTTTTGATTATCCATTATTACCAAATGAGTCAAATCATCCCTTTTGTACCTAGCTAAAAATAACTTAGCCTCAACATTACTAGTTTTAGTTTGGGCTTGCATATAGTGTATAATAAATTAAGCTATAAATAAAGTATTTTTTCGATGTTAATTTAAATTTTTCTTATGGGAATACAAAGGCTCTTATAATGCTATAAATGTCTCTAAACAGATCTAGCGGTTTCCTTCTGCTAAAAACTATTTTTCTCATTTCCTTTGACTTCAATTCCTTCGGGACACCATCTACAGTATGGACTAATTTGAGGATATCGTTGAGGATATCTGGATACGCATCGAATAATGCTTTATTATTTCTAAACAATATTGGTACTCTTCTGAATTTCCTAAGGTCCCTTAATACAAAGCAATTTCTAAGCTTTTCTTCATATCTTCTAAGCACTTTAACGCTGAAATCTTTAAGCTTATGGGCCTCAATGGCGGTTTCTCCCGCATGTATTCCAGATTCTACTGCAAGGTTTGTACCTTCCCAGCCTATTACGTTCACTAACATAGCTGCATCTCCTACAACCATGAAGCCATTAGTATAAAGCTTAGGTATCGAATAATATCCCCCCTCGGGTATTAAATGCGCAGCATATTCTTTCAGTGTACCGTCTTTTATGTAAGGAGCTATTGAAGGATGCCTTTTGAATTCTTCCAACATCTCGTTCGGTCTTTTATTCTTCCTCACGATATCGCTAAGTAGAGCTCCTACACCTATTGACAAAGTCTCCCTATTAGTGTATAAAAAACCACCACCGGTCATACCTTTAACAGGTCCGCCTATTATGGTTGCCGCAATCCCTTCATCAATTCCTAACTTGAAAGTTTCCTCTATTTTGACTCTTCCTACTTCTATAACTTCTTTAACTCCAAGTACAACTTCATGAGGTTTCCATTCTTCATGGAGGCCAAGATCCTTGGCTAAGAGAGAATTAACTCCATCTGCGGCTATAACTATATTTCCATATACCTCTCCTCTATCAGTTTCAACTCCTATTACAAATCCTTCTTTGACGATAGGTTTTAGCGCTTGAGTTCTGGTTATAATTATTGCTCCTGCTTCTTCAGCTTTTTTTGCGTACCAAGGATCGAATTTAGCTCTTAATGCAGTGTAGCCGCTTGGATTTTTAGCTAGTCTTTCATCTCTATAAACTAGCTTTATATGTCCTGTATCTGTAAGTATCCAATATTGGTATTCTATGACTTTCCTTTCAAGAGGAGCTTCCTTTACAAAATTCGGTATTAACTTTTCAAAGGCATGTCTGAATAACACACCACCGAACATATTCTTCTCTCCTGGAATACCGCCCCTTTCTATAACTACTGTATTCAAACCAGCGCGGGCAGTAGTTATGGCTGCTGAAATACCTGCAGGTCCAGCCCCTACTATTAAGATGTCGAATTTTTCAGGCAATTTTTACCACC
>JBEPYP010000238.1:0-1935 GCA_041641355.1 Thermoproteota archaeon
GGACTAACGGGCATACCATGCATATTGATAACTTCGATTAACACCCATACACCATAGGCAAACATTATACTGATTGCAATAGTACCCCAGAGCCACAAATTGTCCAGTAGCGTTGAAGATATTTTGCTTGCCATGTGTTCTCTAAAATTTTTAGTATAAATAAAGATAATCCCGAATATATTAGGGATTATCTATATATATACCAGAATATAAAAATGCATAATTAAGCTATATTGCTTTTCAAAATTTTATAAGATAATATGCTTAGCCTACCAGCAAGCTTCCTGGCCACTTCGAAATAGGCTTTAGCTGTTTCACTTTCAGGCTCTTCTATTACTATAGGGATTCCTTCATCTGATAGTTTTCTTAGAGAAGGGTCTAAAGGAATGCTTCCTAGATAAGGAACGTTCAATTTATCAGCCAATTCTTTCCCTCCTCCTGAACCGAATACGTCTATTTTGTTCTTGCAATGAGGACATATTAGATAACTCATATTCTCAACTATGCCTAGTATATTATTATTCAGTTTTTTGAACATCGTCAAAGCCTTCATAGCTATAGAATAGGCTGCAGGCTGAGGCGTTGTTACCACTAATATACTAGCATTGGGCAATAGTTGAGCCAAAGTCAAGGGTACATCACCCGTTCCTGGAGGTAAATCCACGACCAAATAATCTAACTCACCCCAATCTACATCTGTGATCAATTGTCTGAGAGCTCCAGAAACTATGGGGCCTCTCCATATTAAAGGAGTATCTTCAGTTATGAAGAAACCAATAGAGATCACTTTAACGCCATATGCTATAGGGGGTAAAAGCTTTTTCCCATCTGTTCTAACAGGATCCTTTATGCCCAACATCCTAGGTACACTAGGGCCGTATATATCACCATCCAATAGGCCGACTTTGGCTCCGCTTATAGCTAATGCTACTGCTATGTTACATGCCACAGTGGTCTTGCCAACACCCCCTTTACCGCTGGCTATAGCTATGATGTTCTTAACGTTGGGTAGGATGTCTTCAGGTAATATTCTCCTTGACGGAAGTACTTTGGCTGAAGTCTTAACCTCTACTTCCTTAACTCCCTTTATCTTCTTTAATTCATTGATTATGCTGTCTTCGATTTCTTTTCTCAAAGGGCATGCAGGGGTTGTCAGCTCGCACTCTACTATGATTTTTCCGTCATCTATCTTAACCTTCTTGATCATCCCCATTTTAACGATGCTAACTCCAAGTTCAGGGTCTTTTATTCTGTCTAAGATATCCAATATCTCCTTTTCTTCAACCATTCAAAACGTAAGTAAATTAACATTTATTTAAGTATGAGAATCTCAATTTTTATGGATATACTTGCTGTTTTATTTTTAACACTGTTTGTAACCTTCCTAATCTTATCTAGGAAGATCAATTACAATTTCGAAAAAGCCTTGACTACAATAGTTATTCTTTTAATACTTACCATCTCTTCATGGGCTTCAGCTAGTATGAAAGAAAGCGCTTACATAGTTTCAGTTTTTTTCATCGCTTTCGTTTATGGTTTATTCGTAGTCTTATTCAGCTATCTAGTAGGCTTGATTTTAGGAGGTTACAAAGGCAACTCTAAACTAGTCAATAGCAAACCTAACTTGAGCTTCATAGTAGCGATAGTCATTGGCTGGGTTGTGGGATATTTCTTACCAGAACATCTACCTTTCAAAGAAGCGATATTCTATGAACTTCTCATCCTAGCGGCTTTTGCTGGGCTTGCCACTGGCAGGTATTTTTCAACGGATTTGCTCAAGAAGAATATCAGAACTTTAATTCTCAGCATAATTAGTGCGTTTATAGGAGGTTTCATCACTGGCTATGTATTAGCTCTCATGTTCAGTTTGGACGTAAAGATTTCTATAGCTATTTCTTTGGGAATGGGCTGGTATACTTATGCAGGACCCTTGAT
>JBEPYP010000239.1:0-1902 GCA_041641355.1 Thermoproteota archaeon
AAAAATATAGGGGATTCGTTATCTAAGGGGGCTATCAAGTCTCCTTCTTGAAGATCTACCCCTAAATTATTCTTTAGCCTTAATGAAAGAAATTTGTTGAATAAATAAGAAGCATAAGATTCTATGAATAATCTTAACGCAGTGGTGGGTAGCTTTGCTAAAGCCTCCCTATAATCATTAGGATAACGAACCAACGTATTTAAAACTATCCTTTCGTAAACTAAAGATTCAGGTAAAAATTTTAGCGTCTCTAAAGGATCATTGGTTTCGGAGAAAATCTTTCTAGCTATTATATGTTCTTCAGGCTCAAGCAGATCAATCCTTTTTATTAATTCGTCCACAGCTTCCTCATAGTCACCTTTAATTATCGCTCTGCCTATCCTGTGCATCACAGGCCTAGGTATGCCGAATCTTTGATAACCGAAGTAATTGGGTAAAATAGTAGGTATTTTATTCATGACATCGTTTATCGTACTGATATCAAGCTTTATGTTCCTAATTAAAATTTTAAAATTGTTACCTAGATGTTGCCCTAATCTCAAAGGACCAAAACCATAACTATAAGCTAATACTTTCAATTTTTTGAATTTAACATTTAGAACATCCTCAGCCCTGAGATTTCTAACGGAAAAGCATTGAACTGCTAAAGCTCTCTTATCCTTTATTCCACACACCCCAATATCGGATAATTTCAATCTGAATTTCCGCATCAAAGCGAGTATTGCATCATGAGTGGTGATGTTCTTTTTTAGTACTGCAAGATATAAATAATTGCCCTTACCAGGCAAATTAAAATTTATCGGAGAATCTAAGGTTAAAACTTGATTCTCAGACAAAATCTCCTCTACTATGAAATCCTCCACTAAATATTTTATTACACCTAACAACGGTAAGGTATCTGAGATAAAATATTCAATACCCATTTCTTTTTCAAAATCATAAGAAGCAATCATTGATTATAATATTGAATTAATCAATATCTCAGAGCCTATAAAAGATAATAACAAAACTATTAAAGATATAATAATCGATGTTTCTATTCCCAGAGATGACATTACAAAAAATATTGAAGTTAAAATCATAAAAGAAAAAAACATAAATGCTATTATTATTAATAAATAATATGTAATGTGAAGAGATATGAAGAAAGATTGATAAAAGATATAATATATAAAAGAAAATATGATAAGCGGAATAAAGCTTACTACAACTAGCAAAGAAAATTTTAACGAATTGTTTATTTTTCCAAATAAATTACCAAAAAAATAAGTTAAACTGATTGTAAATAATAAATTAATAAGAAAGAAAATTGCCTGAAATTGAGGTTGAAGTAATACATAAGTTGGCATTAAGAGAAATCCTACAGGTATTGTTCTACTCATAATGCTGCCTATAACTCCTATAACTGTTATCGCCGCGGCGATACTTATTAGTAAAGGAAGATTAAGATTCCCAATTCGTCTTATCAAATTGTAAGGAAATAAGAAAGAAAAGGAAGATAAAGCGGATAGTAGGGAAAAAGGTTGTTGGAACCCTTTACTTTCATTTATCAAATAATAGTATATTTTTCTGCCGCTTTCCGTCAATTGATATCTACCATCGTTGGTCTTCTCTACAATCCCTTTGAGTTTTTTCAGCGAATCATAGAAAGTACCTGGAGAAATACCAAGAGCGTTAATTAGATCAGTAGCTCTTCTCTGGTTATTTTCACCTAACAAAACGATGATCCTCCTAGCAGTGTTAGAAGAAATTATTTTATGATATAAACCAACTAATTCATCGTCCATGCTCTATTACAAATCTTTTTCCTGCTTAAATTTTTTTGTTAAACTAATAAATGGGTAAGGAAGAAAATAAAACAACTATGCTAAGTAATTACGATCCTAAAACCATCGAACCGCG
>JBEPYP010000240.1:0-1900 GCA_041641355.1 Thermoproteota archaeon
GTTTAGATGGAGCAGAAATTTATGTTCATGGTTCTGCACAAGATCAAGTAGCACAAATTATGAGAAACGGAAAGTTAGTAATTTACGGTGATGTAGGACAAACCTTCATGTATGGCTCTAAAGGAGGGGAAGCATACGTGCTCGGAAGTGCAGCTGGAAGACCGATGATAAATTCTGCAGGAAGGCCTAGAGTTGTGATCAACGGTACATGTTTAGATTATCTGGCAGAATCATTCATGGCAGGAGACCCTTTGAATGGCGGAGGTTTTGTAATTTTGAATGCTATAAGTATAAGCGATGAAGGAGGGATTGTCAACCTAGAAGATCCTTACCCTGGAGGAAATCTATTTTCTCTCTCATCAGGAGGAGCGATATATATAAGAGATCCCTTCAGAAGACTCGAAGAAAATCAGTTACATGGAGGCAAATACGAAGAATTAAGCGAAGAAGATTGGTCGCTGATTCTACCTTATTTGAAGAAAAATGAAGAACTGTTTGGTATAAGCATAGAATTCTTACTAACTGTAGAAAACAAAAGGAGAAATTTCAAGGAAGTATATAAGAAAGTAATACCTAAGAAATGGTAGTATTTCCACTGTAATTTATTTAAAAAGGTTCATAAAGATATATCTGTAGATGTTCTATTACCCTTCGTTCAAGTTCACCAAAGAAGAAAATCTAAACTGTTTAAACCCCTATGTTAGGAAATGGTTTGAAAGCAAATTCAAAGATCTAACACCTCCTCAATATTATTCCTTCAAACTTCTAAGTGAAAATAAGAATTTGTTGATAACCGCACCTACAGGTTCGGGTAAGACACTTTCAGCCTTCTTAGTTATAATTTCTAAACTCTTCGATGCAGCTTTAAAGAATGAATTGAAAGATGAAGTATACTGCATATACGTCTCCCCCCTAAAAGCCTTAAACAACGACATACAAAGGAACCTCAAGGAACCTTTGGATGAAATATCTGACTTGATTAAGAAGGACGGCATAGAAGTACCTGAAATAAGAGTTGCGGTAAGAACAGGCGACGTGACTCCTTCAGAAAAACAAAAGCAATTGAAAAAGCCACCCCACATTCTCGTTACCACACCTGAGAGCTTAGCTATAATATTGAATTCTCCTAAGTTCTCGGAAAAGGTAAAGAGTGTGCAATACGTTGTTGTTGATGAAATTCATGAACTCGCTAATAATAAAAGAGGAATTCATCTATCTCTTTCACTGGAGAGACTAAGAGAAATATGCGGCAGAGATTTCATAAGAATAGGACTTGGCGCTACGTTATATCCTTTAGAGGAAGCTGCGAAGTTTTTGATGGGTTTGAATGAAAAAGGAGAATTCAGAGACTGCTGGATCATAGATGTTTCATGGGAAAAGGCCTATGATCTAAAAGTGATTTCCCCAGCGGAAGATTTGATCTACACGCCTGATGAGGTGGTAGAGAATAGAATGTACGAAATTCTAGACGAAATAATAAAAAGTAGTCCTACAGTATTGATTTTCACGAATACTAGGAGCGGTACTGAAAGGGTCGTCTTCAATCTTAAGAAAAAGTTCAATTATACAGATGATGATATAGCAGCACACCATGGATCTTTATCTAGGATAGTAAGGCTTGACGTAGAAGAAAGGCTGAAGAAAGGCCTTCTCAAAGCTGTGGTCTCATCTACAAGTCTAGAATTGGGCATCGATATAGGATATATAAGAACGGTGGTTCAGCTAGGATCTCCTAAATCTATAACAAGGGCAATACAAAGAATAGGTAGAAGTGGACATAGATTTCAAGATGTTTCTGTGGGCAGAATAGTAGTAATGAACAGAGATGATCTAGTAGAATGCGCTATCATGTTATACTATGCCAAACAAAGGATGCTTGACAGATTCCATATGCCAAAGA
>JBEPYP010000241.1:0-1895 GCA_041641355.1 Thermoproteota archaeon
CCTAAATTCCATTTCGCTAACAGTGGAACAGAAGCTAATGAAGCGGCCCTAAAGTTAGCTAGATACTATACAGGAAAGCCCTATATTATCGGTTTTATAGGTGCATTTCACGGTAGAACTTATGGTTCTATGAGTTTAACTGCTTCAAAGCCTGTTCATAGAAGAAAGTTTGGACCTTTTTTGCCAGGGATAATACATGTACCATATCCTTATTGTTATAGATGCCCCTTTGGTAAAATATATCCTGATTGTGGAATCGCTTGTATAGATTTCATTAAAGAATGGGTCATGGAAAAATATGTTCCACCAGATGAAGTTGCTGCGTTCTTCTTTGAACCTGTTCTAGGAGAAGGAGGTTTTGTATGGCCCCCATTGGATTATTTCAAGAAATTAAAGAAATTAGCTGATGAGCATGGTATTTTACTAGCAGATGATGAAGTTCAAGCAGGGATTGGAAGAACGGGAGAATGGTTTGCAATAAACCATTTTGGAGTCACTCCTGACATAATAACCATGGCCAAGGCTATAGCAAGCGGCCTTCCTTTAGGCCTTATGGCCTCCAAAGCAAGCATAATGGCCTGGGAAAAAGGAGCTCATGCTACTACCTTTGGAGGAAATCCTCTTGCTTGTATGGCTGCAATAGAAACTATAAGGGTGATAAAGGAAGAAAAGCTTTTGGATAGAGTCAAAAGGATTGGGGATGACTTACTCAAAAGGTTTGAGGAAATGAAGGAGAATTATGAAATTGTTGGCGATGTTAGAGGTAAAGGGTTCATGATAGGTATAGAATTAGTTAAAAATAAGGAAACAAAAGAATACGCAAGTGAAGAAACCAATAAATTAATTATCAATTGTTGGAAAAGAGGTCTATTAGTAATTCCTGCCGGCCGCTCAGTAATACGAATAGCTCCTCCTTTGAATTTAGAAGAAGAACTAATTAACAAAGGCGTCGAGATCCTTGAAGAAGAAATAAAGAAAATGGATGAGGAAATAAAGAAAAGGTGACCCCTTTTTTTCCACTGGAAAACACTATATGTTTATTACGCTTCACTTTCGGTTATCTAGTTTAGTTATTTAGAGAATTAAATTTCATTAATCTACTTTCGCCAAACTTCTATAGTCTTTTCCACTTGAAATGAAGGGGTTTTAGATTTATTTATGAGAGTATTAAATAAAAATAATGGATATAGCGGGGTGGGAAAGCCAGGCATTCCGCTGGGCTCATAACCCAGAGGTCGGTGGTTCAAATCCACCCCCCGCTACTTTAAGATGAAGCGAGTTGATTTGAAAACTATTCTTAAATCAGAGGTCCCACAAGAATACTTGGATTTCTTACCATCAAGCTTCGATCTGATAGGTTCTAAAAGCGGCCAAGTTGCAGTAGTATATATCGACGAGAAAGTTGAGGCTTATGAGCAGAAAATAGCAGAAGCTATAAAAACACTTCATAAAAACGTTAAAGCAGTTGTGAGGAGGTTTGAAGAACGCAAAGGTGAGTTTAGGTTATATGATTATAAACTCTTACTTGGCAGCGATACTGAGGTTTTACATAAAGAGTATGGTTATTATATAAAAGTTGATCCTGTTAAGGTGTATTTTTCACCTAGAGATGCGGAAGATAGATTGGATATTGCAAAATCCACAAAACCGAATGAAAATATCGTTTATATGTTTGCAGGCGTTGCGCCTTATGCTATAGCCATCATGAAGCTTAATCCTAAAGTTAACAAAATAATAGCGATAGAGAAGAACGAGATAGCTTATAAATATGCGTTAGAAAACATTAAAATTAATAAAATCGAGGATAAGGTAGTTTGTATTCTTGGAGATGTCGCGGAAGTATCTCATAATTACGTGAACTTTGCTGATAGAGTGTTAATGACCTTACCATTAGG
>JBEPYP010000242.1:0-1889 GCA_041641355.1 Thermoproteota archaeon
ATCTAAGCAATCTCTTAATTGAACGTTATTTGGATCTTGGATGCGGCAATTGCCTTTTGACGCAGAATATAGCTTCGATTGTTCGAGCAAACGAAGTAATTTGTGTTGATACAAATGATGAAGCACTAAGTATAGCTAGGAAATTGGGCTATAAGAGTATGAAGGTTGACTTGAATTATGGATTACCAATACCAAACAACTCGGTTGATCTGGTTACTGCCTTTGAATTAATAGAGCATGTTTATAATAAAGACTTGTTATTAGAAGAAGTATATCGGGTGCTCAAATTTGGAGGTATCTTTATAGTTACAACTCCTAATCTAGCTTCTCATTTTAATAGAATCCTACTGTTATTTGGCAAACTGCCCCTATATTATAATGTCTCTCTAAAATACAAGATAGAAGGTCGTAATAGCTATGGGCATATCTCGCTTTATACTCTCAATTCCCTTATTCAACACTTGGAATGTGTAGGCTTTAGAATTGTTGATTATCGAGGACTCCTTACTCACGCTGCATACAAGAATAAGTTACTGAAAATTGTTAGCTTAATTTTAGCTAAGCTAAGACCATCATTAGCGCCTGATATTTTATGCATAGCTGAAAAATCATCGAATAGAAAACCTTGAAATACTTCATTTTTTAGATATGAGACTATTATTACTGGCTTATGCCTTAGACTCTTTAGGCGGCGTAGGTAGCTTCAACTATGAGTTAATTAAAGGGTTGGCTAAACTGGGCATAGATATCATAATTATTGCAAGAAACGATCCCTTTAATAAAGAAGATTTAAAAAGCTACGCTGAAATTATAATCCACAAATTCCCAAACATTAACATTCCGCCTAAGGATGTGATTTTTTACTTCCGTAACTTAAGGAGCATATCAGAGATAGTTAAATCAGCGAAAGCGGATGTCATTCATGATAGTTCTGGAGCCATAGAATACATGCCATGGCTCACCAAGATAGCACCAACAGTATTTACGGTTCATGGCTCACCAATGTTAGATCATCTAAGAATCGCTTATGGCTCTTTTAATGACAAGCTTAGGCTTTTACTCTTCAAAATCACTCATCGATTGCCCAGTGGAATCTTAGGACTTTTTGGTAAGCCTAGCATAAGTAAGCTGGTATTTGTTTCAAGAAGTTGCTTAGTTGACACCCTTATTCATCAACCACCCGGATTTAGAGAGGAGTTAATGAAGAAGTCTGTAGTAATATACAACGGCATTTCCTTGGACTCCCTTCAAAAATTCAGTGATATAGAGACTGTCTATGGTAGAATAGCATTCCTAGGGAGACTCGTGGAATATAAGGGAGCATATAGACTATTAAAGGTCTTCGCTAGAGTTGCTAAGGAAATTCCTGAAGCTGAATTACACTGCATAGGTTCAGGCCCTCAACAGAGAAGCCTAATAAGCACAATTGAAAAATATGATTTAAAAGAGAAAGTTAGATTTCACGGCTGGCTACCTAGACATCATACATTGAAAGTCTTGAAAAGCTCCTACATGCTGGTACATCCAAGTCTTTATGAGGGCTTTGGTTATTCAATAGTTGAAGCTTATGCTTTAGGCAAACCAGTTGTAGCTCACAGAGCGCCATATTCAATAGAATTGGTTGAAAATACTAAGGCAGGGATAACTGTAAACAGCTTTGATGAAAGAGCCATGGCTGATGTTATAATTAAGTTGCTAACAGATTCGGCACTTTACAAAATACTTGCTCAGAATGCAATTAAAGCAGTTAAGGAATACTTCGATATAGAAAAGACTGCAAAAAGTTACCTCAAAGTTTATGAAGAGGTTATTGAAAAGTCATGCTAATATCGCTTACATTTGATGACGGCTATATGAAGCATTATGAGATCGCTAAGATGCTCTATAGA
>JBEPYP010000243.1:0-1829 GCA_041641355.1 Thermoproteota archaeon
GATTCTTGTTAGCGAAAAAGAAGCTTAACGGAATGTTTAGCGGGGCTCTTATTAAACCGTACATCGCAATCGTTATGCCGATAATTAAGTTTGTTGCTCCTAAGTACTTAAGGAAGATGGGAAGGACGGGCATTATCATCGATGATCCTATCATGAGCAAAAAAATTACGATTGAAAGTAGGGGTATTACAGCCCTTTGCACCTTAAATAAGGGAAATAAAGTTATTTATAAACTTTCACCGCTCTCCATGAAAATATTCCTGAGGTCAAACCCAAGCCTAGCAAGGTGATGATGTATATAGAAAGCAATACTAGGTTGTCTAAATTCAATTCGCCTAGTAAATAAGAAGCGGCAAGACTCCCCAAAATTATGAGTAACATTATCGAAGAGAATATTATATTGAATATAGAGACGTGATTGAGGTGGTCGACGATTTTTTGTGGAGAGTTTTGTTTGATAGAGCCATATATAGAGAATACATAGTATCCTTCGATTAAACCTACCGTTAAGATAACTATGCCTACAACCAGGCTCGTAAAAGTAGCGGTTATTATTGAGTTAACGATGGTGCTTATCGAGAAAGCTATCAAAGCTATAGAGAAGAATGAATTCAACGCAAATGCGATTATTAGATCTTCGCTAGTTTCTTCCATCCTTAAATTTTTTAAAACTTGCATTTATAAAAACTAAATGGATACAATCATAAGCGATTACATAAAGAAGACTCCTAAATCTAAGATGCTTTTTGAAAGGGCTAAAGGTTACCTAATAAACGGTGTAAGTCATGATATAAGATTTTATGAACCTTATCCTTTGTTCATTAAAAAAGCTAAAGGTAGCAAATTGATAGACGAGGATGGAAATGAATATATTGATTTTTGGATGGGTCATGCTAGTTTAATTTTAGGCCATTCTCCTAGCGTGGTCATAGAAGAAATTAGAGAATTGATAAAAGAAGGCACATTGTTTGGTACTGCTAATGAATACTCAGTTGAGCTAGCTAGCTTGATAAACAAATGCGTTCCCAACGCTGAGAAGGTAAGGTTCTGTTCTTCAGGATCTGAGGCCACATCTTATGCTATAAGGCTTGCAAGGGCTTATACTGGTAAAAAACACGTTATGAAAGCCTCTGGAGGTTGGCATGGTTTTGCAAGCGCGTTGATAAAAAAATCTTGGAGCAAAGACTCCGCTGGTATATTGGAAGAAGAAACCAAACATATCTCGACATTCAGGTTCAATGATTTGATTTCCTTTGAGGAGAAATTCAAGGAGATAAAGCATGATCTTGCCTGTGTTATCGTAGAACCAGTGCTAGGAGCCGGAGGGGCTATAGCGGTAGATAAGGATTTCCTCAGGATAATAAGGGAAGAAACTTCTAAAGCAGGAGCTTTACTGATTTTCGATGAAGTATTGACGGGCTTTAGGTTAAGTTTAGGAGGTGCTCAGGAATACTACAAAATCAACGCGGATCTCATCACTTTAGGCAAGATAATAGGCGGAGGTTTTCCTGTAGGAGCGATAGCTGGTGTTTCTGAAGTAATGGAATTGACGGATCTCAAGAGAGAAAAATCCGCTAGAATAGGCGGAGGGACTTTTTCAGAGAACCCAGTTTCAATGAAGGCTGGCATACTTACAGTGAGGTATTTGATGGAAAATAAGCATGTCTACGATAAGATAAACAGTCTTGGAGAAATAGCTAGAAGGAGTATAGACAAGATATTCTCTGAAGCCGAGTTTCAGACTCAAACTACTGGATTAGGTTCTATCTTTTTGACGCATTTCTTGAGCGATACCGTATCGTTTGTTAAAAGCGCTGAAGATGCCATGA
>JBEPYP010000244.1:0-1817 GCA_041641355.1 Thermoproteota archaeon
CACCATGCTTATCTGCAAATAGCACAGCAGCTCTAGCAGTACTTTGCATAAAAGAATGCCAGTAATGGAACGTTGATAGGATTGGAGAAGCAATACGAATAGAACCTATTGCCTCCATCGATAATCGTAGAGTATAAGGGAATATCGATCTATATAGCATTAGCCTACGAAAGCCAATACAAACGTCTATCAACAATGCAATGCTAGTTAGCATAAGAACAGAGGGGATGGAAAAAAGGGTGTAAAGGTTTTTAATAATATTGTAGCTTGCTTTTAAACTTTTCGAAAAAAATTTATATAGAATTGATCTTAAAGTAGTAGCGTATGTCACAGCCCGAACAAAAACCTGAGGAAAAGAAAGAAGAAAAAGGTAAAAAGAAGAGCCGAAAGAAGAAAGAATCGACTTCTTGAAGTGAAGGAGAAGAAATTAAGAAGCAGTATTTATTTTTTTCTCTTCTAGACGTGCTGATTTCAGAGCATCCTACCTAATACTAAGGAAGTCAAGCCGATGTAACCGTTTCTGATGTTTTACTCTCTCTTGTTGCCATAAAAAGAACACTTAGCTTGTATCGAGTTATCTGAATCTCATTAGCAAAGAATCGAAAAGGACCTTTAAAGGCATTGATGGAGAAAGTTCAACAAGCTCATTTCAAGCAATTAAGCTCTCAGAATATTAAAGATTGTTTAAAAAACTTGAGCAATGCTAGATCAATATAAAAGCGCAAAGGAATAATTAGATCTAATAATCGAGTAAACTAATTGAAATACTAACATATCCTAGAGCTAGATAATAGTTATTAAATAATTTATTAGTTATAAAACCGATATCGTAGTGCAAGTATTTTTCCAGAGTTATTACCTTTAGTCCTTTTTTTTTCTTAGTATAAGTTTATGCTAGCTTTTTGAACTTATTAAATTCTTTAGTTTATCGATCAACTTTTTAGCGCTCGTTATGTAGTTTTCAGTGAGCGTTGGTGATAGGTAACCTTCATAAAAGTTTATATGTAGATAGTTAGCGTCTGCAAAAAGCTTTTCTATTTCTACATCGTTTAATTTTCTAGCCAGCTTTTTAACGTAATCCCATAATTCTCTATGCGTTTTTAACTCGATGTTCTCAGTTATAGCTAATGCTTTAATCGCTTGAACTACTGCATTCCAGAACTTCTCTGATGCTTCCATAATGTCTTCTTTTGCTAATAATTCTTCGCCATGCTTCAGCATTTCATCGCATAACTTAAGTCTATACTCCACGATTTCATTAGGATCCTTAGAAAGCTCCTTTACTATCAAATCGCCTATTACAATGTTTAAAGGAATGCCTAAGTTCTTAGATATTAAAATTGCTTTTCTCCAAATCTCAGCTGGCATGTAAGGTATTCGAGAAGAAATCTCATCTCTTGAAAGCTCAATGTGATTCCTTAACCAAGAAGATGTTCGTTTTAAGTCCTCAAGGATTCTAGCATGATGTTCACGAAAAACAGAAGCTATTGACTCCAGCTTTTTGATCTCTGGTTCAAGCTCTCGCCATTCTTTCTCTACTTCCTCAGCAGGTATCTCGGGCATGCAATCACCTTAATTCTTCATAACCTATAATTTCACCGCTATCATCATCTACTAAAATCTTAGCCTTGACCTCTTGATTTTTCACCTTGAATGAGCATATAATCGTCCAAGTTTTCTCATTGAATTCAACTTTAATAGGTTTAAAGCTCCCTAGGTCTCCAAAGGGACCATAAGGTTCAAGGATTACGAATGAATGTGCTTTGCTTAAAACATCTCCAACCTTAAGTTTCATAATATAGTAATTCTGCTCGAAT
>JBEPYP010000245.1:0-1754 GCA_041641355.1 Thermoproteota archaeon
AATGTTAGAAATAAAAAAGATCGCTAAAGCTAAACCTTCTTTGATTCAAGGCTTCTTGAATAGGCTTAAACTAATAGTCTTCGATGAGATAGATTTCTATTCTCCTAGGGAGATAGCTTTGATTCTAGGCTTACTAGATATCATAAGTCTTCTGAGGACTGAAGATTTTCAGATAGTAACCCTTTCAGCGATGATAGAGAATCCAGAAGAATTAGCCAGTTTCTACACTAAAGTTAACAAGAAGGAAACTGTCATAATAGAAGGTAAGCGCTTTAGAGTAGAGAACAGAACCTATGTTGTATTGGGTAAGGACTTGAAGAGGATTTGGGAGAGATTTAAGAAACATAAAGCCATAATAGAGAAGAACATCGCTAGGGAAGATTTGAAGGCTTTTGAGGATTTTGAGTACTTCAAGAAGAATTTTTACAAATTCTATGAAATAGCCAATTCATTAAAGCTAGATATAGGCAATTTAGACTTCGATCCTATCGAGTTGTTAGCCAATTACGTTAATGATGATTACGTAACGCTTGTTTTTACTAGGAGCATAAATAAGGCTGAAGAGTTAGGAAGAAGCCTTTCCATGATATTGAATGAGGAGCTTTCTAAGAAGGTTGCAACTCATCACCATTTAATCCTTAAAGAAAAAAGAAGGGAAGTAGAAGAGGCTGCTAGGAAAGGTTTGATAAAGATACTGATTTCTCCTAGAACGTTATCCCAAGGCATAGACATAGGAACGGTGGGCAGAATAGTCCATTATGGCTTGCCCGAAAGTCTTAGAGAATTCAATCAAAGAGAAGGCAGGAAGGGTAGAAGGATAGAAATGCCTTTTTCTGAAACAATCATAATACCTGCAGGAAGCTGGGATAGGAAATTATTGACTAGGGGAATCGAAGCTTTATATGAGTGGCTTAACATGCCTATTGAGAAGATAGTCGTAAATGTAGAGAATAAGTACAGAATTTTGTTCGAAGCTGTTCTTAAATTTCAATCTCCTCGATTAAAGAAAACTCTCAATGAGGATGAAATAAAGTTATTGAAGGATTTAAAGCTAGTTAAAGAAGGTATGCTATCAGAAAGAGGTTCTGAAGTGGAAAGGAAGCTTCAATTCTACGAATTCGCCCTTCCTTATGGAATAAATAGGATATTGAACCTAAGTGAAGATCAGCAGTTATATCTTCAGGAAATATCTCATTGTGACTTAGTAGAGAAGTTCCAAGTAGGATGCTTTGATCCTTCGAATGAAGCTATAGTGGTTAATCATAAGAGAGGTGAGAGCTCAAGGATAGTCAGTGCAGTTATAGAAGAAAGAATAAGCGAATATAATTTGATGAAGAAAGAAGAATTCCTACCTGTTCTTGAAGAATACGAGGAAGCGAAATACAAATGGGGCGAAACTCCAAGTTTATTCTCAGATTACATGTCTGGAAGATTAAGTTCAGAAGTTCTTTGCGTCGTAAATCCTCCAAGCAGTGGCTTCGGCAAATACTATAAGATACCCAATCGTGTTTACTGGAGATTAAGAAGTTCTAGACCAAGGATAAAGGTGATAGGTGACAGAACTATAATTCATCATGAAAGGCTCAAGTTAGAAGTGCCCACAGCTACAAACGGAATGTATTCAGACTATACATATGCAGCTTTCTACGAATTAGACCCTTCAGAAGATACCGATGCTTTGAGAATAGGACTGGCATATCTCATGATAATACTCAGGAAGACTTTGCGAATTCCTTTTGAAACTATGCTGTATG
>JBEPYP010000246.1:0-1732 GCA_041641355.1 Thermoproteota archaeon
AAAACTAAAATAGAACTCTCTCTTAGGAAAAGATTCAAGAAGGAAGCAATTCCTGAGAAAATATTCAATAGAGTATCAAACTTAATTCTCAAACTACTAACTATGCGATCTGGCAAGTATGATTGGCGTAGTAGATGCATGGTGGTAAATACCTATCTCAATGAAATTCATAATACCACTTTAAGATGGAGAAATTCAGCATAGTAATACCTGCTTACAACGAGGCTAATAATCTCAGGAAGTTATTGTTAATATTATCTAGATTTAAGATCGAAGAGTTGGAAGGAGTATATGTGGTCAATTCAGGAACGGATGAAACCAGCGAGGTCGTTAGAGAATTCATTAAGACGAATCCTAGGATTTTCTTGATAGAAGAACCAAAGAGGAACGGTAAAGCTAGCGCTATAAACTTAGCTTTGAAGCATATAAAAGAAAGAATAGTGGTGATTCACTCAGCGGATTGTTTCACCGATGAACTTTCTTTATCCAAACTGGTCGATTCGATAAAAGGTGATATAGGTGCTTCTATGTTAGAATGTGAACCTATAATGAAAAAGGGTAATTTCGTCGAAAAGCTCTCTTGCTATAGTTGGTTTTTATCGAATAAAACTTCTGAAGAATTGCAAAAACGAGGGTTATTACACCATTTGGGTAATGACATATTTGCCTTTAGAAAGGATTTATGTAGCGAAATACCTAGTCATATAGTCAATGATGATGCATACATAGCTGTGCTCTTAAAAAAGAAAGGCTTCAAGATTAAATATCTAAAAGGTGCTAAAGCTAGACTTAAAGTCACAGGAAACATCTTAGAATTCATCAAGCAAAGAGAAAGGATAAACTACGGTCATAGGTTAAATAAAAAGCTACTGGGTGAAGGCTCGACTACATTGAAGAGTATGTTCTTTAAAAATCCTTTATTAGCTTTGAAGGTGATCATGAGATTTACAATAGATTATTTCCCGGAATCAGTCGTATATTTGATATCGCTAATACTTTTAGAACTACTTTCAGACTTTAGGGTCATGATTTTAGGTCATAGAAATAATTATATTAATTGGGACATAGCTTATTCTACCAAAGAAATCCTTATCTTTGAAGGAAACCATTTAATTAATCATGGTAGTAGTAGAATGGAAAAACAATGAATACGTAGCCTTTGATTCCAAGGGAAATTCGATAAAACTTGGTGGAAATAATCCTGCTCCGATGGAGCTAGTTCTAATAGCTCTCGCTGGTTGTACTGCTATAGACGTTGTTGAAATATTGAAGAAAATGAGAAAGGAGATCGAATATTTGAAGGTTGAAGTTACAGGAGAAAGGAATGAAGATTATCCTAGATATTGGAAGAAGGCCAAGATTCACTACGAAATTAAGAGTAATGATGCTACTAATGAAGACGTAGAGAAGGCTATAAGGTTGTCGATGACCACTTATTGTTCTGTAGCAGCTACGATATCTGGTAAGACTGAGATATCCTATACTTACAGTTTAATAAAATGAACTTAGATGAAAATCCTACATCTTGTACCAAAGTATGCTCCTTCAATAGGAGGGGTTGAAACTTTTTTGTATGATCTTGTAGAAGAGCAAAGGAAAAAGCACAAAGTGGAAGTTCTAACAACAGACCTATTTAGCTTTAAGCCATTCAGAAGGATGATAATTAAGCATGATTTCGATTACGTTAAACGTTTCAAGGCTGTTAATATGTTTCCTTTCTTGCCCTATGGTT
>JBEPYP010000247.1:0-221 GCA_041641355.1 Thermoproteota archaeon
CTGGCCTGCTTTCTTCTGCTACGCGTTTTAAGTCTACTATCGAGATTGAAACCGTCGTTATTCGAGCTTCTGCTTCTTTAATCTTCATTTTAAAGTCTGTGTTCATCAAGAAATCTCTGATCTTCATTAGCAAGTCTTCTGTCAATAATGATACCGTGAAAGAAAAAGTGCTACCTTCTTTTAGGATCCTAGCTGGATAAATCGGGGTTATTGAATATGGA
>JBEPYP010000247.1:231-1701 GCA_041641355.1 Thermoproteota archaeon
CGCTGAACTTGAATGATCCTATCATTAAATACTCACCCTGAGATTCAATATATTTAACGAATTTCGCTTTATAAGCTTCTCTAGTTAAAATATTGTTTTAAATTTAATTTTTAACTACATAAAGTTCTTTTTATTTAAAAATTTAAATTTTTAAATAATAGAAATAATAAGCTTTTATTCTGTATAAAATGTTTAAGGTGACGTTCGGATAATATTTTGAACATAATATTATTAAGCTGTAAATTTATTCAAAGGTATGGAATACATGAAAGAGCAAACTGAAACGATGAATGTTAAAAAAGTGCTAGTTGCAACCTTTGGTTTTGATATCGATTTTGTAATGAAACGATTAGCTGAGAGCAGGTATGATAAAGTAATACTCTTGGCTTTAAAGACTGATTATGGGTTTGATAGAGTAGAGAAATCTTATCATTTACTCGCCGTTGCATGTAAAGCTATGAACATAGAATGTATACTTGAACCTATAGATTTGAAGAATCTTATTAAAGTAATATACTCAATGCTGGAACATGTAGCAGAAACTAGCAAATTTATAGATCTCCTATTAACCGGAGGGCCAAGGGTTCTCGTCATTTCATCTTTAATAGCAGCACTGATGCTACCTAATGAATTGATTAAGAAAATTAACATAATAGTCGAAGGAGAGACTTTCGATTGTAAATTACTGACTCCGGTTCATCTGCTAAGGAATTTAATTACTTTAGATGATAAAGACCGCAGGATAGTATTCGCGCTTTCTCAAGGGAAAATGAGGCTAAGCGAAATATCAGAAAAAACAGAAATTCCAAAAACTACAATGCATAGAAGAATCCATAATTTGGTAAAAGATAAAATTGTATGTGAAGAAGGAGAGTATTTTATATTATGTGATGAAACATTAAAGATTCTATAGCGTTCCTAGATTTGGAACAATTTTTGAATTTATTAATAAGAATTATAGTTTCATTATTAGGAACAATATATGCGAAAAATTTATAAACCTTAGAAAGATTTTGTAGTGAGGTGTTATTAGATGAGTTCAAAAAATGTGGCCTTTAGTATAGCTGAAGCTGTAGCTAAGCATACTACCGTTGCGAACCTATTAGCTAGCGTATCCTTATTCATGCAATATTCGTCTTTAATTGATAGATTGGCTAATGCATTATCAATCGATGCTGTTCAAAGAGTTGTTTATGAAACATACAGGATATTATCTACTCTAATAGATGGAAAGGATGAATATATTAAAGAGATTAAGGAAGAAGATAAATTTAACATAGTAGTCAGGGTGAAAAGCAGAGGAACAGAATCTGAAGAGGTCAAGGAAGCCAAACCTAAAGAATCCTTCAAAGAATACCATTTATATGGAAGATTGCCTACTTCTTATGAAATCGATGAGTTCATTAAGGATAGCAGTAAAGATATAAGGGTAGCTAGAGTAATAGCCGCTTCGGCGATGGCTCGTTATGC
>JBEPYP010000248.1:0-1700 GCA_041641355.1 Thermoproteota archaeon
AGCATGAACCCATGGGAAGCAAAAGAATTAGGTCTTGTGGATTTGGTGGTACCTTCAAATCAGCTAGATATAGTAGCGGTTGAATTCTTGAATAAACTAAGGAAGGTAGCTCCTCTTTCTATGAGAGCGATGAAGAAGAGCATTAATTCGATGAAAGATTTATTCATGAATGCCTTGATGATAGGAGCGCAAGAATTGACGATGTTAGTAGCTAGCGATGATTTCAAAGAAGGTATGAAGGCCTTTTTGGAGAAAAGGAAGCCTATTTGGAAAGGCATTTAGTTTAATGATTTTCCACATCGATATACAACGAAAAAAATATTCCGAAGAGCCATTTCTTGAGCTTATATCTCTTCAGCTTGGATAAGAAAACACTCAATTTAGGTACTCTGAGAATTGTAATAGGTATGAACAAGAAATGTTTCATGTTTCTAGGAGAAAACAAGAGGCTAGCAGATATAGCCATGACATATACATGAAGAAGCTCGATGAAAAGCACCAAAGGATTATCAGGTTTCCAAAAATCCAATATCGCTATATTTGAAGAGATTCTATACATGTTTCTTAAGGCTGTCGTTATATCCACAACATCTCTTAGCACAAAAGCGCTCATCACCGAATCGAATACTTTATCTCTGAAAGGAGCATATTCGATAATACCTCTAACAACGTCTTTATCCTTGAATTTGTTTCTCAAAATCTTAGTGAAAATCCAAGTAGGTTCTAGCATAACAACATAGCTATTGGGCTTTATTCTTAGTAATTCTGTAACTAGAGAACCCGTGCCTGAGCCTACATCTAAAATCCTTTCACCCTTTATGTTCATGACCGTAGCTCTTCTAAGTAGCCCATCTAAACCCAGTGAAAGAATACTGGTAACTTTATCATAACTTTTAGCTATTGATTCAAAGATCCTTATTATTGTTAGAGCTTCTTCCACTATTAGAAAAACGAAAATTTAAACTTAAAAATAGATGGGCATGAAACATATTTTAAATAAGAATAAGTTTGTATTGATTATCCTAAACTATGAAAATTTAGTTAATATTATCAAACTATTTATTAATGTAAATGTATAAAGAAACCTAATAGACCTAAAACCAATAAAAACACTCCTAAGAAGAGCAAAGATAAAACGCCACTTTGTGCCATCATGTAAGCGTTCTTGATTATAGTTTTAGCTCCTTTGTAAGCAGCTGCAACTACGATAGCTTGCGTTAACATAGAACCTATTCCGAATAACAAACCTATACTAAAACTTAGATAAACAGGTATAATGCTACCTACTAATAGGCTGGCTAATAACAGAACAACTAAGAAGTCTCCGCCAAAAGAAGCCGCTAATCCATGAATCCATATATATTTAAAATTAGGGGCTGTTTTAGGTTCATCTATTCTATTCAACATCCCATTTCTTTTCGTCCTGAATAGAAATATCGAAGCAACAGTTATCATCGTGGTTCCTGCTAGAGCATCAGCATAAGGAGTTAGGGCTTCAGGATCGGTGACCAAACTTAAAATAACCCCTGTGAATGCACTCAACATAGTCCATACCAAAGTCAAAGTCCCTGTGAAGACGAACGAAGCTAGAATTCCCATAAATAAGCTTTTTTGGCTTATCGCATAAGGTATCGTTATAGGCCATGTATGTTGATCAGGCTTTAAGCCATGTATCATTCCTATTAAAAACAACGCCAAAA
>JBEPYP010000249.1:0-1325 GCA_041641355.1 Thermoproteota archaeon
GTAACTTCATTTTCGCCGCACCAGGAGCTACGCTTATAATCCCTGCAGGTTCTATTTTCGGTTATACGTTGAGTAGAAGAGAGAACGGGATCATATCAGCAGCAGGTCCGATAACCAACCTCATACTCGCTTCAATCTTTTATTCAGCTCTTTTTTTCTATAGTTTGGTTCCTACTGAATTTAGAGTCTTCTACTATTACCTTTGTTGGTATGGTTCTTTCATAAACGTTTGGTTGGCGGCATTCAATTTAATACCCTTAGGTATATTGGACGGAAGGAAAATCATCGCTTGGAATCCATTGATTTGGGCATTACTAGCAATACCTTCGTGGGCAATTTCTATTTTATTCATAATTCGTGTGTTATAATAACTATACTAATAATTAAATTCTATATTTTTATTATTGTCTTTAAATTATTCTTAGAGCATCCTAAGAGTGTGTTAAATGTATTCGGGCTATGTTGAATTTTTGGATTTAATTACAACGAACGGTATATTCTTTATAAACGTTATGGTAATGATCACCGAAATGCTCATTTGTAAAAGAGCAACGTTGTAAACGTGCTACGTCTTTGATTTAGAGATAAGCTAGAGGTATTAGTTAAAAAATAAATATACCATAATGATATTTTTAGAATAGATATGTCAGCGCAAAAATTTGTATGCCCGACTTGCAAAAAAGAATTCACAAGTAAGAGAGGGTTAGCTGCACACCAAAGAGTACATAAGAAGGCTACGAAGTAAAAAAACGATAGGCGTACTATAATCGAATTTAATTTTTTTTCCGAAGATTTGGTAAGATCTCTTGAAAGCGGGTTATCGAATTCTGGCGTCCAGAATTAAATAAAAAAATAAAGTTAATTCTAGCGAGACCTGGCTAGAAACTTAAATAATTCTTTGATTCGATAATGCTTTGACCAGCATCTATTACGAAGGTTTGTCCAGTTATGTTTTTAGCTTCTTCTGAGATCAAGAACAATACTAAGCTGGCAACCTCATCTGGAACTATAATGTTTTTAGTTAGCGTATGCTTCTCGGCCCATTGCTTAGCTACATCATCGATTTTTTCTTTTCCTGCAATGGCCTCCATCAAACTCAATCCCATTTTGGTTTTAACCAAGCCTGCTACTACTGCATTGACGGTTATCCCATGGGGAGAGAGCTCTGCTGCTAAGGCTCTAGTGAAACCTATCAAGCCTGCTTTAGCAGCGCTGTAAGCTGATAGATAAGCCATCCCTATTAACCCAGCTATTGAGGAAATGTTTACTATCCTCCCCCATTTCTTTTTCATCATGATTTCTACAGCATATTTGGAGCATAGGAA
>JBEPYP010000249.1:1335-1686 GCA_041641355.1 Thermoproteota archaeon
TGCTTCATCCATCTCGTTTATAGGCCTTAATATCCCAACACCTGCGTTATTTACTAGGATATCTAAACTGTTGAAGTTGTTGATCGCCTCTTCTACTAGCTTTTTAGCTCCTGAATCAGTTGAGGCATCTGCTTGGACGAATATCGCTTCACCTCCAAGTTCTTTTATCTGTTTTAGAGTTTCGTTAGCCTCTTCGATCCCTTTTTTCGCATTGACTATAACTTTCACTCCTTGCTTAGCTAATGCGATGGCTATGCTTCTTCCTATTCCTCTACCGCTCCCTGTTACGATGGCAACATGATTCTTCAAGCCATTCATCACTTACCTTTGAACTTAGGTTTCCTTTTCTCC
>JBEPYP010000250.1:0-1676 GCA_041641355.1 Thermoproteota archaeon
TAAAAATAAAGCTCAAGAAAGGAATATTCTCGAAGGAAATTTTAAAGGAGAAAACGATAAAGAAAGCAGTCTTCTTTTGGACTAGGAATCCTACGATAGATAGAAGAATATGGGTTTTGCTTGTAGACGAAGACATGCAACCTAAGCTAATAACCAGCTTAGAAGGAATACATGAAGATTTTTTCAAGCTTGAGAAAACCTATGAGATCGACACAATGCTTTTAGGTAAAGGAAAACATAGAATACAGGCTGAAGTTAAGGCAAAATGGAGCAATTACACATTCATAAAGGCGTCGCAAGTCAAGGCTTCAAGTAATATAGTTGAGATAAAGTGCGTAGAATGATATTCAAGAAGAAGTTAGAAGCCACATTCGGAAGCGATTTCGCTATAGAAAGAGCTGAAGAAAGGCTTTTAAAAATGGGATTTAAGTTTGAAAGAAAACCTCCTATAAAACTAATAATATACGTGAAAAAGAAAGAAGAAGTAGAGAAGGTCAAGAGGATAGTCTCTGAAAGTTTAGGATACTTAGAACCAATAGAAACTTTTAGAGATAAACTGATAGCAAAACTCTCCGCAATCCTTTATTTCATCTTGCACAGAGGCGGTAAGAAGAAGAAATGATCAATTTTGAGCGTCGCCTTGGCTACCTTTTTAGGATATTTCGCTGGAGGATTCATCTTCTACAACTTCTACTATCGAATTACAGTTGGTGCAAAAAGGATATTCATTGAAGTGTAGGACAGGGTCCTTAACGAACACTCTGATCTCAGAATTACAGTACTTACATCTCAGCATGATTATCTAGTATTGCTTCCAATATTTAAAATGTTCCCAACCTGAGCTGGTTATCTCGAAATTCCTTTTTTCATCCATATAACGAACGCCTCTCCCTTCATAGGTCTTACCTATAACACTGAAAACGCAATTATAGCTTTCTAGGATGCGTTCTATATCTTTGAGATTTCTCTCAGGAAATGTGAATAAAATTTCATATTCTTCCCCTCCTTGATATAAAGCAAGCTCTAGAGGATCTAAATTTCTTTCTTTACAAAAGTCCAAAACTTCTCCATTTATAGGTATTTCGTTTACAATGAAACTCATGCCATTCGCATCAGCAAGTTGGTTTAAAGAAATCGCTAGACCATCGCTTATATCCATACATGAGGTGATGAAGGGTGAAATCGCTATTGCTTCTTTAATCCTGCCTTTTGGCCTGAATATTCTGTCAAGTGCTTTATCTTTTAAATTACTGCCCAGATCTAAATCCTCAAAAACAGCTTTGAAACCCAGAGAATTTAAACCGAATTCCCCTGTTACTCCTATCAAGTCTCCTGTTCCGGCCCCTCTTCTTTCAACAATCTTATTGGCCATACCAAAAGCAAAGCCTGCTACTGAAAGCTCCTTTGAAGATGAAAGATCGCCGCCCATGTACACTGCTCCATTCTCATTCATAGCATCGCAAGCTCCTTTTATGAGTTGTTTAAGATCATCTGTGGAGAAGTTATCTGGTAAAGAGATCGCTAGAAGCATGCCTATGGGCTTTGCTCCTTTACAAGCGATATCTGATAGATTAGCAATAACTATTTTCCATCCGAAATTGTAATAACCCATCATGTCTACATAGTCAGAAGAATAATTGGCCACGTCTGTGTGCAGAACTAAATAAAGATCCTTG
>JBEPYP010000251.1:0-1590 GCA_041641355.1 Thermoproteota archaeon
ACATGGATCCTTTAAATAAAGAGAGAATATCGATACTCCTTTCAAGTCTTCCTGAGGAGAATCCTGATGTTCAATATATTTTCATAACTCCAGATCCGATGCTCGAATTCTTCAAGGATTGTAACGTCATCATAGTAACTAAACAACAAGGGATTAGTAAAATAGGAAAGCTCTCTTAATTATCTTCCTTTATCCTTAATTCTTGAACCATTCTCTAGAATTCACATATGTTGACAAAAACTGGAAAGCCTATCCTTTAGGTGGAGAAGGTCAAAGTTAATTATTTAAACCTTAATTAATAAAGAATGATTTAATGAGAAGGGTCTGTCCTAGTTGCAGAAGAAGGTTGAAGAGAAGTTATTATCAAATACATGTAGCTGCTTGTAGAACAGCTCCTCCTGTGCATGTTATGATAAGCAGCAAAGGTCCTAGGACTTTCATATGTAGAAAATGCGGCGCTAGAATAGAGGGTAGAAAGAATTATAGGAGACATATGAAGGAAGCTCATTAGTAGTTTTTCTTTTCTTCTGCGAATCTTAATAATATCAAAGAAACTAAGAGGTATAAAGATAACACCAAGTAGAGCGATGGATCGAGTTTAAAACTTTCTAGCAATATTCCTCCGAATAATGGTCCTAAGAAGAAAGCCAAGTCTACGAATGTTCTGAATATGCCTAATGAAACAGGCAGATTTTCCTTTGTCGATAAATCTATGATATAAGCGCTGATAGGTCCTGTCAAGCCTGTAGCTATTGCTAGCATAAGCAATATAACTTGGAATACAAAAAGATCCCTTGAAAGAGAAAGCAAAGCTAATGAGGCTGAGGAGATTATAATACAAACAGAAAGTATTTTTTTCCTTCCGAACTTATCTCCAAGCCTTCCCCCTATCCAATTGGGGATCGCCGTCATAATCCAAAATGAAGAAATTATTGCTCCTATCGCACCTTCTTTTAGTTCGAACGTTTCAGATAAAATTACGGGAATTATCACGCTCATTAAAGCTACTCTAGCTACGAAAAAGCTCGATATGACATAGCTTACGATCAAGATAGACCTATCCTTAACGGTCTTCTTAAGAATTTGAAGGGTGATTTTAACATTCTGGTTTGTATATTTTATTCGTTTATAAATGAAAAACAGAACAAACAAGGCTACAGCTACAACTAATCCATAGGAAAAGAAGACCATTCTTGCTCCGAAGTGTTCTGCTATAAATCCGCCAGGCAATGGCCCTACTGCTGCACCTAGAAGCAGAGAAGTTGTGTATATACTCATGGTTCCTCCTCTTTCCTCTCTTGGTGAAAATTCTGCGAGAATCCTCAAAGCTGAAATCACGTAAATTATTATGCCTATTCCTTCTATCATCCTACCTAGAGCTATTTGATAAAAGCTTGAAGACAATCCCATAAAAATAGCCGCAAATATTACAAATGCCAATCCTAACTGTGCTGTATAGAATGGATTCTTGTTAGCGAAAAAGAAGCTTAACGGAATGTTTAGCGGGGCTCTTATTAAACCGTACATCGCAATCGTTATGCCGATAATTAAGTTTGTTGCTCCTAAGTACTTAAGGAAGATGGGAAGGAC
>JBEPYP010000252.1:0-1548 GCA_041641355.1 Thermoproteota archaeon
GGAAAATCGTGGAATACGCACCTTCGATGAGCCTATACAAGGAGCCTTTGCATCCCTATACTCAAAAGTTACTTAAGAGTATTCCTAGATTAAGGGTGAAAGTAGAGAAGCTTGATTTCATTCCAGGAGTCCCTCCTGATTTAAGAAATCCTCCTCCTGGTTGTAGATTCCATCCTAGATGTCCATATGTCATGGAAATATGCAAGAAAGTAGAACCTCCTTTAATAGAAGTTAAACCTAAACATTTCGTAGCATGCCATTTATATACTGAAGGCTCTAAATAAATACTGAAATGTCTAAACCTTTGATAATAGCACATAGATTAACTAAATTGTTTCCCTTGAGGAGAGGACTGAAGAGTTTTTTGGAAAGACTACCTATATTATATGCCAGGGCCGTAGAGGATGTTACTCTATCGATTTATCAAGGAGAGACATTTTCTGTTGTAGGAGAATCTGGAAGCGGAAAGACTACCTTGGGGAGACTTTTACTTAGGTTGATCGACACTACATCAGGCGAGGTATACTACGAAGGCATACCTCTCTTCAAGCTTAAAGGAAAAGAACTTAAGGTTTATAGAAGACAAGCCCAAATGATATTCCAAGACCCTTATGGTTCGTTAGATCCAAGATACACTATAGGAGCTACCTTAGAAGAACCTTTGAAAATACACAAAATATCTAAAGATCCTGAAGAAAGAAAGGAACTGGTATCTAGAATTCTTGAGGATGTTCGTTTAATACCCCCTGAGGAATTCGTATGGAGGTTTCCTCATATGCTCAGTGGTGGTCAAAGACAGAGAATAGCGATAGCAAGGGCTTTAATACTTAGACCTAAATTCATAGTAGCAGATGAACCTGTTTCAATGCTTGACGTTTCAATTAGAGCAGAAATCCTGGAATTAATGCGTTCTTTGAAAGAGAAGTATAACTTAACCTATCTATACATAACTCATGATTTATCGACCGCACGATATATAGCTAGTAGGATAGCAGTGATGTATTTAGGCAAAGTCGTAGAATTAGGGAATGCTGATGAAGTAATAGAAGAACCACTTCATCCATATACTCAAGCTTTGGTGGCAGCTGTTCCAGAGCCTGATCCCGAGATGAGATTTAAGCTTAAGGAAATAAAAGTGATAGGAGAGATCTCCAGCTCAGTTTTCGTACCTCCTGGTTGTAGATTCCATCCTAGATGTCCATATGTCATGGAAATATGCAAGAAAGTAGAACCTCCTTTAATAGAAGTTAAACCTAAACATTTCGTAGCATGCCATTTATATAGCGGTACTACGAACTATGAAGATGTAGTTAGAGGAGAAATGGAAACATATGTAGAAAAGGGATCATTCTGAAGCAAAAAATATTCTTCTAAGAGCTCTATAGAATTTGTCTCCTATTCCTTGTTTAATTATTCTTCTTTCTTCGATCTTAATCCCTTCCATCATTTCTCCATAGGTGAATTTGATAGGATTATTTCTGTAATATACTGCTCTAGAATGAAGCTCTTTTAAATCTTCATCGTTGAGGTATTCTATAGGAATGCCTT